>JANJWE010000015.1 GCA_024709705.1 Flavobacterium sp.
TTCCTCAATTTCGTTTCCTAGTTCAACTTCTTGATTTAGTATTTCTGTCAATGTTGAGCTGTAATTGTCTATATGTTCTTGAATTATCCGTTTCGTCATAAAATTGTTGCTAACTTGTTTATATGTCTGACAAAATCAGACTTAGCAACCCAATTTTGGGTAGATAAGTCTGATAAATCTCAGAACTATCGTTTATCAAAAATAATAAAAAAATCTTACAAATCATCAAACGGACTTTTTATATGTTGAATACTTTTAGTACTTACATGCGTATAAATCTCGGTAGTTTTACTACTGTTGTGTCCTAATAATTCTTGAATATACCGCAAATCGGTCCCGCTCTCAAGCAAATGGGTGGCATAACTATGACGTAACCAATGCAACGTAACGGGTTTTTTTATGCCGGCTTTTTGTAAAGCCTGTTTCAAAACACTTTGCAAACTTTTATCAGAATACGGCGTTCCGGGGTGTTGCCCTTCAAACAAATACGTTTGAGGTTTGTAAACTTTATAATAGATTCTCAATAACTCTAATATTTTTAAACTCAACGGAACAATTCTATCCTTTTTGCCTTTTGAATTTTTTAATAAAACTATATTTCGTTTAGAATCAATGTGATGGGGTTGCAATGCTAATAATTCGCCACATCTCAAACCACAGGAATAAATTAAACTCAACATGGTTTTATGTTTTAAATTAGTTGGAGCCTCAAGTATGCGTCTTACTTCTTCTTTACTCAAAACATTCGGCAAAGTCTTTTCTCGTTTCGGGCGATGTATTTGGTCTATTTCAATCGATGATTCTTTTACTATTTTGAAGAAAAGCTTTATGGCGTTTACAATTTGGTTTTGGTAGGAAGAAGAAAATTTGTTCTTCAAAAGGTAATCGTTATTGTAAGTAATAACATCGTCATTGCTAATGTCTTTAATTGCTTTGGTATTACAAAATGTTAAAAACGATTTTAAGGCATCGCTATACGTGTTAATCGTATTTGGGCTGTAGCGTTTTGATAAAAGATATCTTTTAAACGTTTCAATACTCGCGATTCCTTCAGCATTGGGAATTAAAGTCGAAGCCAATGGAAGGTTAAAATGCAAGCGATTTGCATCTGTATCTGGCAAATGCCAATATTGGTTACTAAAACTCCATCTCGCTCCTTCAAAAGTTTTAATTCGAGCAATACAATCTGCATTTTTTTCAAAATAAACAGCAATGCGGGGCGTTCCTTTATGTACTACAGTTTTGGCTTTCCAGTTCATCTTTTGTTTAGGCTTATATCTTTCTCAAATATAAAAAAATATCTTTCAGGTTCTCAAAGCATTAAATTGGTACCATTTTAACCCAAAAAAAGAAGGAAAATTAACGGCTCAGTATGCCCAAAAAACGAACTCGTTTTTCAACCCCTTAAAATAAAGAAACAGGAAACCCATACAACAATTTCAAAATCGGTTAGGCCTAGGAATAATGTAGGGAAGATTAAGGGATAAAGAAGGGATAAAGAAGGGATAATGTAGGGATAGTGTAGGGAAGATAAAATGAAAAAGGAAGATAAAAGGAAGATAAAGGGAGGATAAAGGGAAGATAAAGGGAGGATAAAGGGAAGATAAAGGGAAGATAAAGGGAAGATAAAGGGAAGATAAAGGGAGGATAAAGGGATAAAGAAGGGGTTAAAGGTAGTTGAATTAAGAATTCAAATCTTCAATCCTAATCCATTCAAATTCTATGAAGGTTTATTTAAAAATTCAACTTCAAAAAAGCATTTGGAGTTAATTCCAAGGAATAGGTGTTGACTTCTTCTATGGCTGCATTACCGGGGTTTATGCGGTAAAAACGATTGATAGTATTGCGTTGGTTCAAGAGGTTCAACACCGAAACGCCCAAAAAGAGGTTGCTTTTTTGGCCCAACGCCACCGCATACGAGGAGGAAAAGTTCACTTGAAAATAAGCATCCAGGTTTTCGGCATTCGGTAAACTGTAGGCAATCGCCGGGTTGTCAGGAGTAGGAAAGATAGGGGTATTGCTCAACGGGATAGTATTAGGTCGCCCGGTAAACCATTTGCCTCCCAACGCCAATTTGAGGTTTTTCCATTGATAAGTAGCTCCCAACGCTAGGCTGTGATTCACTTCAAAATTGTTGGCAAACTGCGGCGGAATGTAGCCTTCAAATGTATAATCGTTGTTGTTAAAGCTGTAATTGAACCATCCGGTAAATTGGCCCAGTTGTTTTTGAAGAAGCACTTCCACACCATATACTTCGTATTGCCCAATCACTTTTACAAATTCCAATTGGTTTTGAAAACCTTGTCCGGCACTGGTGATGCCGGTTACTTTTTTATAAAAGGCTTCAGGATGAATGAGCCAATTGTTTTGGCGAAACACCACCCCAATCGACCCCTGATTGCTCTTTTGAATGGGAATTGTTTCATTGTTTGCCAATACCCAACGCCGTTTTTCTACACCCAAAAAATCTTGTTGCAAATCGATAATTTGTGAGGCAGTTTGGCTTTTTTGCTCTGCTGAAACTTCTACCTTGACATGATCTGTAAGGGCATAATTCAAATGCAAACGCGGTTCTATCAACGTCATCGACCATTTATCAAAATAGTTGCCTCTAACGCCTAATTTAGCATACAGTTTTTGGTTGGGCGATTGGTATTCCAGTTCCGCAATTAAAGCGTGACTCATCAAGACTTCTTTCACCGTTCGGGTAAATTGAGGAACATTCACATCATCAAAACTTCTGATTCCGATTTCATTGAACTGATAGCCGTTGTGCAACGTGAGGTTTTGATTCAATTTGTGACGGTTTCGCAAACGAAAACCATTGTCTAAAATCGTGTTCTCCTGCACCAATACCTGATTTTCTTCTACCGATTCATTTTTGCCCTCTAACTCATA
>JANJWE010000019.1 GCA_024709705.1 Flavobacterium sp.
ATGTAGAAAGTTTAACAAATGAAATTGCCCAAAAAGCATGGGCTTTAATTGAGGAAGTAGAGGAATTAGGCGGCATGACCAAAGCCATTGAAGCCGGCATTCCGAAATTGAGAATTGAAGAAGCCGCTGCCCGAAAGCAAGCCCGAATTGATAGCGGACAAGACATTATTGTTGGGGTGAACAAATACCGTTTGGAGAAAGAAGATCCGTTGATGATTTTAGATGTAGATAACCAAATGGTTCGCAAGCAACAATTGGAACGATTGGCACAAATAAAAGCCTCTCGTGATACAGAAAAAGTAAAAGCCAGTTTGGCAAAATTGACTGAAGCGGCAAAAACAGGTCAGGAAAATTTACTATCTTTAGCCGTAGAAGCGGCCCGAAATCGAGCAACACTAGGCGAAATCAGTGATGCCTTAGAAGCCGTTTTCGGACGCTATAAAGCACAAATCAGAACTTTTAGTGGCGTGTATAGTAAAGAAATCAAAAATGACGAAAGCTTTGAAAAAGCGAAACAATTAGCCGATGCTTTTGCCAAAAAAGAAGGTCGTCGCCCCCGCATTATGATTGCGAAAATGGGTCAAGACGGTCACGATCGTGGTGCAAAAGTAGTCGCAACGGGATATGCTGATGTAGGTTTTGATGTGGACATTGGTCCGTTATTCCAAACCCCACAAGAAGCCGCGAAACAAGCCGTGGAAAATGACGTGCACATTTTAGGCGTTTCTTCCTTAGCAGCCGGACACAAAACCTTGGTACCCCAAGTGATTGAAGAACTCAAAAAATACGGTCGTGAAGACATTATGGTGATTGTAGGTGGCGTAATTCCTGCTCAAGACTACCAATTTTTGTTTGATGCCGGAGCGGTTGCCGTTTTTGGACCTGGTACGAAGATTAGTGAAGCGGCAATTCGTATTTTGGAGGTTTTGTTGGAGGAGTAGTTTTCTGTCGCAGTCACAGTTAACAGAAAAATAGATTTTTAAAACACTGACTGAGAGGTTGGTGTTTTTTTTATCTTTACAAAAAAACAAAATGCTCACCCTCACCTTCACTCCTTTCCCCATCCTCGAATCCAATCGATTGTTGTTACGAGCGGTTTCTGTTGATGATGTAAAAGAAGTGATGGCACTTCGAGGTAATCCGGAAACGATGAAATTTATACCGCGACCGTTGGTAACTTCACCCGAAATGGCATTGGAACACATTGCGATGATAACCGAAAAAATTGAAAACAACACCAGCATCAATTGGGCAATCACGTTAAAAGGAAATCCAAAATTATTGGGAATCATAGGGCACTATCGCATACAACCTGAAAATTACCGTTCGGAAATTGGGTATATGTTGTTGCCGGAATACCAAGGTCAAGGTATCGTGAGTGAAGCCATCAACATGGTTTTGGATTACGGTTTTAATATGTTGCATTTTCATTCTGTGGAAGCAGTCGTTGATCCTGAAAATTATGCTTCTGCCAAAGTGTTAGAAAAAAACGGATTTGTAAAAGAAGCCCATTTTTTGGAAAACGAATATTGGGATGGGAAATTTTGGGATTCGGTAGTTTATTCACTTTTGAAACGAAATTTCAAAAAAGAAAAATAAAATTCTATAGATTTTAAATCTTAATACAAATTGACTATTTTTAGGACTGAAATTGCTACCATGTCCAAATTACCTCATTTAAATACCAGCATTTTCACCATCATGTCTAAAATGGCGGTGGATTATAATGCTATCAATTTATCTCAAGGATTTCCAAATTTCCCTATAGATAAGCGGATGATTGAAATTACCATGCGATTGGCTAAGGCTGACGTACATCAATATACACCTATGGCCGGATATCCACCCTTAATGGAAAAAATTGGCCGTCTCACTTTGGATTCCTACCAAAGAAAAATCAATTCAACAACCGAACTTTTAGTAACAGCAGGTGCTACAGAAGCTATTTTTGCTACACTTCAAGCTTTGGTAAGATCCGGTGATGAAGTGATCATTTTAGACCCAAGTTACGATTGTTATGAAACCCCCATTTTACTATGTAATGCAAAACCGGTTCGGGTCTCATTGAACGACGATTACACACCCAATTTTGAACGAATTGCACAACATGTATCCAATAAAACACGTTTGATAATTCTCAATAATCCGCACAATCCATCCGGAAAAATGTGGACAGAAAGTGATTTTCTACAATTGGAAAAATTGTTAGACCTTTACCCTAATGTATTGATTTTGAGCGATGAAGTTTATGAATACATTACCTTTGAAAATAGGCACATTTCAGCAAATACCCGAGAGAAATTGCGAGACAAAACGGTAATTACATCTTCTTTTGGAAAAACATTACACATGACAGGTTGGAAAATTGGCTATGCCATTGCACCCGAACATTTGATGAAAGAAATTAAAAAAGTACATCAATTTTTAGTATTTAGCGTAAACAGTTTGTCACAAGCTGCCATTAGCGAATACCTTGATGTTTTTGATATCAAATCTGTTTCCAAGCTTTATTTGGAAAAAAGAGACTATTTCAAAAGTATTATGCAAGCAACTCCTTTTGAATTATTACCTTGTGACGGCACCTATTTTCAAGTGGCGTCGTATAAAAATATTGCATCTGAAAATGACTTAGACTTTACCAAACGATTGGTCACCGAATTTGGTGTGGCAACCATTCCGTTATCTATCTTTTATGGGGACGGAACAGATTTGAAAAGAATCCGATTTTGCTTTGCCAAAGATGATGAAACACTTACTAAAGCTGCTGAACGATTACAACGATTGGGTTAACAACCTAATGTAAACGCTTTAACAGTGTTAGTTAAATGCTAAAATTAGTAAACTAAATTTCTTAAACAGTATCTTTACTTAAAACAAAAATAATTATGAATTTTTCAGCAAAAATGCTTCGTGATAACGCCTTAGAGGGCAAAGTAATTGTGGTAACCGGGGGTGGTAGCGGCCTCGGAAAAGCCATGACAAAATACTTTTTAGAATTGGGGGCCAAAGTCGCCATTACCTCCAGAGATTTAGAGAAATTAAAAACAACAGCTACTGAATTAGAGAAAGAAACAGGTGGTATTTGTTTGCCACTACAATGCGATGTGCGTCATTATGATCAAGTAGAAGCCATGTTAGAGGAAACCCTCAAAACTTTTGGTAAAGTAGATGTTTTACTAAATAATGCGGCCGGAAATTTCATTTCGCCTACCGAAAGATTATCGGCAAATGCCTTTGATACCGTTATCGATATTGTATTGAAAGGAAGTAAAAACTGTACACTTGCCTTTGGAAAACATTGGATTGACCAGAAACAAAATGACAAAGTAATTTTGAACATAGTAACCACTTATGCGTGGACAGGTTCTGCTTATGTAGTACCCAGTGCTACTGCAAAGGCCGGTGTTTTGGCTATGACCCGAAGTTTAGCCGTAGAGTGGGCAAAATATGGCATACGAAGTAACGCAATTGCCCCCGGTCCTTTCCCAACCAAAGGAGCATGGGATAGACTGTTACCCGGTGATTTGGCCGAAAAATTTGATATGGCTAAAAAAGTTCCTTTAAAACGTGTGGGTGACCATCAAGAGTTAGCCAACCTCGCAGCCTATTTGGTTTCTGATTTTTCAGCCTATGTAAATGGTGAAGTAATTACCATTGATGGTGGCGAATGGTTAAAAGGTGCCGGACAGTTCAACTTATTGGAACAAATTCCGGAGGAAATGTGGGATATGCTGGAAGCAATGATTAAGGCTAAGAAAAACAAATAAATAGCCAGTATTTGAACTGCCAATCTGTTAATTTATTGGCTTTAAAACAATTAACTATTGTTAACAAATTGAAGTTGAAAAAACCATAAATAATCGTAATTTTACAGCTCAAATTTAATCTACTCAATGGGCAAAATAATTGCAATTGCAAATCAAAAAGGCGGTGTAGGAAAAACTACTACCACAGTAAATCTTGCAGCCTCTTTAGGGGTTTTGGAAAAGAAAGTTTTATTAATTGATGCCGATCCGCAAGCCAATGCCAGTTCCGGTTTGGGAATTGATGTTGACAGCGTGAGTATAGGTTCCTATCAAGTATTAGAACACAGTCATACTCCCTTGGAAGCCATAGTAAAATGTTCGGCACCCAACGTAGATGTCATTCCGGCTCATATAGACTTAGTGGCTATTGAAATAGAACTGGTGGACAAAGAGAATCGAGAATACATGCTTAAACAAGCTCTTAATTCTATACGTGACCAATACGATTACATCTTGATTGACTGTGCACCATCCTTAGGATTACTCACTCTCAATGCTTTGACTGCTGCAGATAGTGTTGTTATCCCAATTCAATGTGAATATTTTGCTTTGGAAGGATTAGGAAAACTCTTAAATACCATAAAAAGTGTTCAAAAACTTCACAATCCCGAATTGGATATTGAAGGTTTATTACTTACCATGTACGATTCCCGTTTACGCTTATCAAATCAAGTAGTAGAAGAAGTCCAAAAGCATTTCAACGATATGGTATTTAGCACTATCATTCAACGCAATGTAAAATTAAGTGAAGCACCCAGTTTTGGAGAAAGCATCATAAACTTTGATGCAACCAGTAAAGGGGCCAACAATTATTTAAGTTTAGCCGAAGAAATAATTAAAAAAAACAGTTAGGATTTTATGACACAAGCCGCTAAAAAACAAGCTCTTGGAAGAGGTTTATCCGCTTTATTGAAAGACCCGGAAAATGACATCAAATCGGTTAATGATAAAAATGCAGACAAAGTTGTAGGGAATATCATTGAGCTTGAAATAGATGCAATTGAAATAAATCCGTTTCAACCCCGAAGTAATTTTAACGAAGAAACCCTGCAAGAACTGGCTACTTCTATAAAAGAATTGGGGGTTATTCAACCCATTACCGTTCGGAAATTAGATTTCAACAAGTACCAATTAATTTCCGGTGAACGCAGACTTAGAGCTTCAAAAATTGCCGGATTAAATGTAAT
>JANJWE010000020.1 GCA_024709705.1 Flavobacterium sp.
TAATTTGACGGGAAAAGAAAAAGAAATTTTAAAAGCCAATAAAAATTCGGGATTTAGTTCCAATCAACAAATTATTGCTTTCGTAAAAGATTTGTATGCAGATTATGATATTTATGACAATTACTTAAAGTTCTTTGATAAGGATTTTGTAAGCCCTCTCTCCAGAACCGGTATTGATGTGTATAATTATGCCTTAACCGACAGTATGTTTATTGATAACAAATGGTGTTACAATATTGTATACTACCCCAGAAGAAAAGGAGAACTCACTTTTAAAGGCGATTTTTGGGTAAACGATACGACTTATGCCATTAAATCCATAAATATGGCCGTAACCAAAAGTGCCAATATCAACTGGGTTAAAGAAATTTACATTGAACAAGAATTTGATGTAGTAAATGATTCTGTCTTTTTGTTAAAGAGAGATCATATGATGTCTGATTTCGCTTTCAATAAAAAGGAAGAATCTAAGGGGGTCTATGGCAAGAGAACAACACTCTTCAAAAATCATCAATTTGATAAAGAAAAGCCGAAAGAATTCTATAAAGAAGAAGTCAATTTTATAGATAATTCAGTATATGCCAAATCAGACGAATTCTGGGCAGAGAATCGTTTTGAAAACCTAAGTAAAGATGAATTGGGTGTATACAAAATGCTTGATACGCTCCAAACGGTTAAGAAATTCAAACAAATGTATAATTTGGTTTCAATACTAGGTAGCGGATACATCCAAAAGGGAAACTTTGATTTTGGACCCATTTTTTCAACCTTTGGATACAATGAGATTGAAGGCATTAGGGTTCGACTGGGAGGAAGAACCTATTTTGGTCAAAACGACCCGTGGCGATTACAGTTTTATACCGCCTACGGTTTTTCAGACCAACAAGTAAAATATGGAATTTCGGGTAAAGTATTACTTAATAAGAAAAACAGATTTATTTTAGAAGGGGGTAATAGAAGAGATATTGAGCAATTGGGTGCCAGTTTGACTACGTCAAATAACGTTTTAGGAAGAAGTTTTGCCTCGTCGGGTCTTTTCATGACTGGGACCAATGCCAATCTTACCAGCATTAATTTAAGTACCGTTTCTTTGAATATTGAACCAGTAAAAAACTTAACCTTTGAAACCGGATTCTCCTATCGGACACTGAAATCGGCATCAGATAAATTTAGCTTAGACTATTTCACCAACTCCCAAAATGAAATTAGAAGCGATGTAAAACAGGCCGAACTTACTTTTTCTATTGACTATACACCAAAAAGAAAAACTATTGGATATGGAGTAGAACGCAATTTGGTAGACAATAATTTCACACGTTTGTACGTAAATTACAGTCAAGGGATGAAAGGTGTTTTTGACAGTGATTTTGAATACCAAAAAATCCAATTATTTTACAAACAACCGGTTCTGATTGGTGGTTTTGGAAGATTGTTTTTTATTACCGAATTGGGTAAAACGTTTGGAGAGGTTCCTCTGGGTTTATTGAGTGTCGTTCCGGGAAATCAATCTTATTTTTTGATAGAAAATACTTTTAACAACCTCAATTTTTATGAATTTGTTTCAGATCAATATGCAACTCTTCAATTGGAACATCATTTTAATGGTAGGCTTTTTTCAAGAGTTCCGGGATTAAGAAAAATGAATCTAAGAGAAATTATAGGTATTAAAGGGGTTATTGGGTCAGTGTCAGATGCCAATAGAGCTATAAATGCATCTACTTTAAATTACGTTGCCCCCGAAAAACCCTATTGGGAATACAGTGCGGGTATTGGAAACATTTTTAAAGTGTTTCGTATTGATTGTGCTTGGCGAGCCAATTATAGAAATCTACCGGATACCAGCAATTTTACAATTAAAGGTTCTTTTGGGTTTTATTTCTAATTTGATATGTTTTTATGCCCTTTTTTTTGCTTTATGTAATTTTATATGAGGTAAAATTGAAATTTGATAAAAATTAATTTTAATGCTTTCTTCTCTATTATAGCTCGTAAATTTGCAGTCCTTAAATTTAAAGAATTATGAGTGCAGCAAAACAAAAATCTTTTGATGTATTAATTGAAATACCCAAAGGGAGTAGAAATAAATACGAATACGATTTTAAACTAAAAAAAATCCGATACGATAGAATGATTTTCTCTTCGATGATGTATCCGGCTGATTATGGTTTTATTCCGGAAACATTAGCTTTAGACGGAGATCCGCTTGATGTATTGGTTTTGGTAACCGAACCCACATTCCCGGGTTGTGTTATGGAAGTAAAACCAATTGGTGTTTTCCATATGGCAGATGAAAAGGGGCCGGATGAAAAAGTAATTTGTGTACCGGTTTCCGACCCTGTTTGGAATAAATTAAATGACTTGTCGGATGTTAATCCACACCTGTTAAAAGAAATCGAGCACTTTTTCCAAGTCTACAAAGATTTAGAACAAAAGAAAGTAGATGTAGAAGGCTGGGGAGATGTCAATGAAGCTAAAGAAATCATCGAAAAATGTGTCGATCGTTTTGCGAATTTGGCAGATAAACCCGAGGGTTTATTTAGCATTTCTTAAAGAATTTACAACTTTAGTAAAAAAAGCAACATTCAATTTGGAAATGTTGCTTTTTTTTATTCCTATTTTGTTACTTTTGCAATCGTTAAAAAAATTATAAAATACATTTTTATGGATTCAATTATGATTTATGTGCCATTAATCATGGCATTTTTAGGCTTAGCTTTTATGTGGGCCAAAAGAGCTTGGGTTTTAAAGCAAGATGCCGGTGATGGTAAAATGAAAGAGATTTCAGATTATATCTACGAAGGTGCTTTAGCTTTCCTTAAAGCAGAATACAGATTATTAGCTGTTTTTGTGGTTGGAGCCAGTATAGCTCTTGCAGCTATTTCATTTATTGTTCCAACAACCGATATTTTGATTGTTGTAGCCTTTATTTTTGGTGCTATTTTTTCAGCTTTTGCCGGTAATATCGGAATGAAAATTGCTACCAAAACCAATGTGAGAACAACGCAAGCGGCCAGAACCAGTTTGCCACAAGCTTTAAAAGTATCTTTTGGCGGTGGAACGGTTATGGGATTAGGAGTAGCCGGATTGGCTGTTTTGGGTCTTACCGCTTTCTTTATATTTTTCTACCACTATTTCATGGGTGGCGTTTGGACTTCTACAGAACAAATGACTATCGTTTTAGAAACATTAGCCGGATTCTCTCTTGGTGCGGAGTCAATAGCTTTATTTGCTCGTGTTGGGGGTGGTATTTATACCAAAGCTGCCGATGTTGGTGCTGACTTGGTAGGTAAAGTTGAAGCCGGAATTCCGGAAGATGATCCTCGTAATCCTGCTACTATTGCTGATAACGTTGGAGATAACGTAGGTGACGTAGCCGGTATGGGTGCCGATTTATTTGGGTCGTATGTGGCTACCGTATTAGCTGCAATGGTTTTAGGTAATTATGTGATTAAAGATATGGGTGGTTCAATTGATGATGCTTTTGGCGGAATCGGTCCTATTTTATTACCAATGGCAATTGCCGGTTTCGGAATTTTATTCTCTATCATCGGAACAATGTTGGTAAAAATTAAAGATAATAATGCCAAAGAAAAGCAAGTGCAAGGTGCTTTAAATGTTGGAAACTGGGTTTCTATCGTTTTAACCTTAATTTCTTGTTTCTTCCTAGTAAAATATATGTTGCCTGAAACCATGAATATGGAGTTCTTTGGTGAAGGGTTAAAAGAAATTTCTTCTATGCGTGTATTCTATGCTACCATCGTTGGTCTAGCTGTAGGTGGAATCATTTCATCTGTAACAGAATACTACACAGGTTTAGGTACAAAACCGGTTTTAGCCATTGTACAAAAATCTTCAACCGGTGCGGGAACTAACGTAATCGCTGGTTTAGCTACAGGTATGATTTCTACGTTCCCAACTGTATTATTGTTTGCTGGTGCTATTTGGGCTTCTTATGCATTTGCCGGTTTCTACGGTGTGGCTTTGGCGGCTTCGGCTATGATGGCTACAACGGCTATGCAATTAGCAATCGATGCTTTCGGACCTATTTCTGATAATGCCGGTGGTATTGCCGAAATGAGTGAATTACCAAAAGAAGTGCGTACACGTACCGATATTTTGGATTCTGTTGGAAACACCACAGCTGCTACCGGAAAAGGTTTTGCTATTGCTTCTGCAGCGTTAACTTCGTTAGCGTTATTTGCTGCTTATGTTACCTTTACAGGAATTGATGGTATCAACATTTTTAAAGCTCCGGTTTTAGCGATGTTGTTTGTGGGTGGAATGATTCCGGTTGTTTTCTCTGCTTTGGCAATGAATTCGGTTGGAAAAGCTGCCATGGATATGGTGTATGAAGTACGTCGTCAGTTTAAAGAAATTCCGGGAATCATGGAAGGAAAAAACAAACCGGAATATGGTAAATGTGTGGAAATTTCTACCAAAGCCGCTTTACGCGAAATGATGTTACCGGGTATTTTAACGATTGGTTTCCCTATTTTAATTGCGGTTTTACCAATGTTGTTAGGGTATGACAATAAATTAATTGCTGAAATGTTAGGTGGTTATATGGCCGGAGTTACCGTTTCGGGCGTACTTTGGGCTGTATTCCAAAACAATGCCGGTGGTGCTTGGGATAATGCTAAAAAATCTTTCGAAGCGGGTGTAATGATTAATGGGGAAATGACTTATAAAGGTTCTGATGCTCACAAAGCTGCGGTAACCGGAGATACAGTAGGTGATCCATTCAAAGATACTTCTGGTCCGTCAATGAACATCTTAATCAAATTAACGTGTTTGATTGGATTGGTAATCGCTCCAATTTTAGGTGGTCATGATGCGACTACAGTTGCGGAAAAACCAGCTTGTTGCTCGTCTTCAGAAATGTGTGCTTCAATGTCTAAAGAAGAATGTATTGCAAAAGGATGCACCAACAAGAATTGTAAATTCATGAACGAAGAAAAAGAAGAAGTTTACAAAAATATTTCTGTTGAAAAATCTAAAGATGCTTCCGGTAAAGTAGGTGCAGTTGTTACTATTACTTCAAATGTAAATGGTGAAGAAAAAACAGAAACGCAAACTTTTGAAGGAACAGATGAAGAAGTAACTGCAAAAATTGAAGAATTTAAAAAGCAATAGTTTTTGTCTTTCAATTATAAAAAATGCCTTGCCCACGCAAGGCATTTTTATTTTTATTACATTTAGCGGAATAATTTTATCTTATGAATAGATTTTCTTTTTTGCTAATTGGCTTGATTTCATTTCTCGGATTTGGACAAAATATTATTCCTAAGCCAAAAGAAATGAAACTAACAAGTGAGTTTTTTGAACTAAATTCAAAGACTCAAATTTTTGTTCAAAATAAAAATACATTTGAGGCATTATTTCTAAAGGAAAGTATCAAGTCAGCTACAGGTTTAGATTTGAAGATTACTACAAAATATACAAATACAAATTGTATTCAATTGTCTCTACAATTGCCAGATACATCACTTTTTGAAAAAGAAAGGTATCGTTTGTCTATTTCTAAGAATAATGTTCAAATTTCTTCCTTTTCCAATCAGGGATTATTTTATGGTGTTCAAACATTACTTCAAATAATTCCCAATGAAAGTTTAAATCAATTCAAATTACAAGGTTTAATTATTTCCGATCAACCCAAACTTAAATGGCGAGGCATGCATTTAGATGTATCTCGTCATTTTTTTGAGGTAGAATTTATCAAAAAGTATATCGATTATTTAGCTCAGTACAAAATGAATACGTTTCATTGGCATTTAACCGACGATCAAGGTTGGCGAATAGAAATCAAGAAATATCCAAAACTCACAGAAATTGGAGCTTGGCGAAACGGTTCAATGGTAGGGCATTACCGCGACCAAACTTTTGATACCAAACGTTATGGTGGATTTTACACGCAAGAAGAAATTAAAGAAGTAGTAGCTTACGCCAAAGAACGGCACATAACGGTCGTGCCGGAAATTGAAATGCCGGGACATGCTTTGGCAGCATTAGCCGCTTATCCGGAATATTCTTGTACAGGTGGACCTTTTGAAGTAGGTAAAGTTTGGGGTGTGTTAGACGATGTCTTTTGCCCAAAAGACGAAACGTTTACCTTTTTAGAAAATATTTTAAGTGAAGTAATTGAATTATTTCCGTCAGAATACATTCATATTGGCGGGGATGAATGTCCCAAAACACGTTGGAAAAGTTGTTCGCATTGCCAAAAACGAATGAAAGACGAGAAGTTAAAGGACGAACATGAATTGCAAAGTTATTTCATCCAACGCATTGAAAAATTTGTCAACAGCAAAGGACGAAAAATCATCGGTTGGGACGAAATTCTCGAAGGCGGTTTGGCTCCCAACGCAGCCGTAATGAGCTGGAGAGGAACCGATGGCGGAATTGCAGCAGCCAAAGAAAAACATTTTGCTGTTATGACACCGGGCTCACATTGCTACTTTGACCATTACCAAGGCGAACCTGCAAATGAACCTTTAGCTTTTGGAGGATATACTACTTTGGAAAAAGTGTACAGTTATAATCCTATTCCAAATGAGTTAAACGAGGCAGAATCGGCTTATATATTAGGTGCCCAAGCTAATTTATGGACAGAATATATTGAAACAATCAGCCAAGTAGAATACATGCTTTTTCCTCGACTTACAGCTATTGCAGAGGTGGTTTGGGGAACTTCAAATCCTGAAAACTATAAAGCTTTTGAAGATCGAGTGGTGCATCACATGAAGGGTTGGAGCCAAAAAAACATCAATTTCAGTAAAGCTATTTATCAAGTGGTTTCGGATATTGCGGTTCAAAACAACCAAATTTATTATGCATTGAAGGGTAGAGATGCTTCTGGTATTCGTTTTACTACTGATGGTTCTGAACCCAAAGTGGATTCAAAAAAATATGATTCCTCCATACAAATTGATAAAAGTTGTACTGTAAAATCAGCCTATTTTGAAGCAGGTCAGGCCAAAAGTGCAACAATTTCTCAAACGTTTTACATAACCAAATCTTCCGGTAAATCCATTTTGCTAAAACACGAACCGAGTAAAACCTACGGAAAAGGTGGAGCCGCTACCTTAGTAGATGGTGTAAAAGGTGATTTGCTTCGTTTTGGAAAAAATTGGTTGGGTTTTTCAGGTAAAGATGTGGAAGCCACTATCGATTTTGGCTCTTCTATCTCTTTTGAAAAAGTGAGTTTGAATACGTTTAACGGTGAAAGTAGTTGGATTTATTTGCCTAGAGAAATTCAATTTTTGGTTTCTGATGATGGAGTTTCTTTCACCCTTGTTCGAACTATTTCCTTGGAACAAATTTCAAAACAAAACGGAGTTATGGTGGAAAGTTTTCCTAAAACAACAGCTAGGTATCTCAAAGTTATTGTAAATAATTACGGTACCATTCCCGATGGAAAACCCGGTGCCGGTAGTGCGGCTTGGTTATTTATAGACGAAATTAGTGTAGAATGATATGGCAAATAGACGTAATTTTCTAAAAACAACAGCTCTCGCAACAGCGGGAGTAGCTTTGCAATCCTTCCAGTCAAAACCGGAGGAACCAGAATTGTTTTCCGGAAAGTCAAACAAACCCATAGTGCTTTCTACATGGAATTTTGGTTTGCAAGCCAATGAAGCTGCCTGGGAAATATTGAAAAACAAAGGCCGTGCACTCGATGCTGTGGAAGTTGGTGTAAAACTTACCGAAGCTGATCCTTCCGAACGAAGTGTTGGCTACGGCGGTCGTCCCGACAGAGATGGGCGGGTAACGTTGGATGCGTGCATCATGGATGAATTTTCAAACATAGGTTCGGTAGCTTGTTTGGAGTATATCAAACACCCTATTTCGGTTGCCAGAGCCGTGATGGAAAAAACTCCCCATGTGATGTTGGTCGGTGAAGGAGCTTTCCAATTTGCTTTATCGCAAGGATTTCCGAAAGAAAATTTATTAATTGAAGCATCAGAAAAAGAGTGGAAAGATTGGCTAAAATCGAGTCAATACCAACCCAAAGTGAATATTGAAAACCACGACACTATCGGAATGATTGCTTTGGATGCACAAGGCAATTTATCGGGAGCATGCACCACAAGCGGCATGGCGTTTAAAATGCATGGACGTGTGGGCGATTCACCCATTATTGGAGCAGGTTTGTATGTGGATAACGAAATTGGTGCGGCAACTGCAACAGGCCACGGTGAAGAAGTAATCCGAATTACCGGTTGTCATTTGGTAGTTGAACTCATGCGTCAGGGAAAATCACCTCAAAAAGCTTGTGAAGAAGCCGTAATGCGAATCGTAAAATTGACACAAAATCGGGGTAAAAATCTAAAAGACATTCAAGTTGGTTTCATCGCTTTGAACAAAAAAGGAGAATACGGTTCGTATTGTGTGCAAGGTGGTTTCAATTATGCCGTTCATGATGCAACCGGAAATAAATTAATCGATGCGAAGTATTATTTGAAATAATGAAAAAACTAGAAATCGCTTGTTTTAATTTGGATTCGGCTTTGATTGCTCAAAAGGAGGGAGCGGATAGAGTAGAATTATGTGCGGATATTTCAGTTGGCGGTATTACTCCAAATCTTCAAATAATTCAACAAGTTCGTGAACATTTGACTATCGATTTATATGTAATGATTCGTCCAAGAGGAGGAAATTTTGTGTATTCGGATTCAGAATTTGAACAAATGAAATCGGAAATTGAAACCATCAAAAAACTTGGAGTTAACGGATTTGTTTTTGGAATTTTGAAGGAAGATAAAACAATTAATATCGAACAAAATTTAGCTTTAGTGGAATTAGCAAAACCATTCCCTTGTACTTTTCATAGAGCTTTTGATGAGGTCTTGGATTATAAACAAGCAT
>JANJWE010000035.1 GCA_024709705.1 Flavobacterium sp.
ACTGTAATTACCAGTAATCAAACCCTTTATATTTATAAAGAAAATCAAATCAGACCTGCTTTTTCTTGTATAGACCAAACCTCATTTACAGTAACGGTTTATACTACGCCTTTGGTTACACAACCGGCTCCGGTATTTGTGTGTAATGCTTACATTTTACCGGCATTGAGCGTTGGAAATTATTACACAGCTCCAAATGGCGGCGGAACTTTGTTAACCGCCGGAACTGAAATTACCACAACCCAAACACTTTATGTTTATGCCGAAACAGGAACAACTCCCAACTGTTTTGATCAAAAAAGTTTTGTAGTTACTATTTATAATGTAGACGAACTACCCAACGTAGTTACGTGTGCATCTTATCAATTACCCGCTTTGACTGTGGGAAGATATTACAACGGTCCTAATGGGTCGGGAGGCCAAATTGCAGCGGGAACTGTATTGACAACAACCCGAACCGTTTATATTTTTGGAAATTCAGGTTTCAATCCAAACTGTACAGACGAAAGTTCTTTTACGGTAACGATTGTTCCCACTCCAACGGCAAATCAAGTACCAATTGGTTTGCGAACTTCTTGTGACGAAGACGGAACAAACGATGGTATAACCGCTTTTAATTTGAATACCCTTACCGCAAGTGTATTAGGAACTCAAAGTGGAAGTGAATTTGTAGTAACCTATCATGAAACTCTTGAAGAGGCAACTACAAACAGTAACCCGGTTAATCAAACTACACAAAGTACCATTCATGTACGAGTAACCAACATTTTGGCACCGGATTGTTTTGCTACAAGAACTTTACAAATCATAGTAAACCGATTACCTGAACCCTCCCCTGTAGGTGGTTATGTATGTGTGGAAAGTGCAACCGGATTTGTATTAAGTTCATTTACCATTTCAAGTGGGTTATCGGCTGCAACACATAGTTTTGAATGGTATTTGGATGCTCAATTAATGCCAAACACTACAGCTTCCATCACGGTGAGTGCTCCGGGGAACTATGCGGTAGTTGCAACAAGTTTGGCCACTGGATGTTCTTCTGAACCCACTGAAGTTGAAGTATTAGCTTCAGAACCTGCTATTATAAGTTTCACAACCAGTGTTGCATTCAGCAATACCAATACGGTGACTATTATTGCTCAGGGTGTGGGAGGCAATTATGAATATTCGTTAGATGGCAGTCCGTTTCAAGACAGCCCCGAATTTACCAATGTGGCTTCAGGTATACACACCGTTGTAGTAAACGATAAAAACGGTTGTGGCACAGCTACAGGCACGGTTTTGGTTATCAATTATCCTAAATTTTTCACTCCAAACGGAGACGGATATAACGACACATGGAACATTATCGATTTACAAAATCAACCCAATGCATTAATATCAATTTACGACCGTTATGGTAAATTTTTAGCTCAAATTAGACCCAATGGTCAAGGTTGGAACGGAACCTTAAACGGAAATCCGCTACCTTCAACTGATTATTGGTTTACCGTAACTTACGAAGAAAACGAAGTGAAAAAAGAATTCAAATCTCACTTTTCATTAAAGAGATAGTTTATATTGTTTTTGTTGTTTAGAAATTAAGACCTCCCACGTTGGAGGTCTTTTTTTTATTTTTCTTGTAACAAAATTCTAAAAATGAAGTCTACTTAGTACAATAACATTAAAATTTACAACGCAAGAAAAAATCAATCATCAATCAATCATCAATCAAACCTAATCCAATGAAATTTTATGTAAGTCTTATAGCATTTGTATGCTTTATGTGGGGAACTACGGCCCAAAATTCCTTTTCCGTTTCCGGAAAGGTAGTAGACAAATCAAACAATTCACCCATTCCTTATGCCACAATCGTAATTAAAAATAAAGACCAGATTATCACCGGCGGAATTACGAACGACAAAGGGGAATTCTCGATTTCGAAAATAAATTCGGGAGCCTACGAATTTGAAGCTCAATTTATCGGTTACAAATCATACACCAACACAATTACTATTGGTTCGAAAAATCTTGATTTAGGAACTATCTATCTCAGCGAAGATGTTACGGTTTTGGCCGAAGTTGAAGTTGTTGGTGAACGCACTACCATTGAACAAAAAATAGATCGCAAAGTGGTAAATGTGGGGCAAGACCTGATTAATTCAGGACCATCTGCATCGGATGTATTGAACAACATTCCTTCTGTTAGTGTAGATGCTCAAAACAACTCGGTTACTTTAAGAGGAAACCCGAATGTGCAAATTTTTATTGACGGAAAACCTTCCCAACTATCGGCATCTCAAGCCTTGCAGCAAATTCCTTCAACATCAATCAAACAAATTGAATTGATTACCAATCCTTCTGCGAAATACAATCCCGAAGGAATGAGTGGAATTATCAATATCATCTTAAAGAAAAATTCCAATTTAGGATTCAATGCCAATATAAATGCCGGAGCCAATTTTGGAGTTACACCCAAAGGAAACGGTTCGTTAGATTTTAATTACCGAATCAATAAATTCAACTTTTACAGTACCTATTCTATCAACCACGGCAGATGGAACAATCGTGGCTTTATTGATACCGAAAACCTGACGAATGCGAATAATTCAAATCTAACTCTTTTCAGAATAAACAATACCAATACCAATCATTTTCTGAAAACCGGAGTTGACTTTTACATCAATGATAAGAACACACTTTCCTTTTTTACCAACCAAAACCGAAACACAACCGATGGGTATTTCTTTAATCAGGTTAATTACACCAATGGAGTAAATCCAACGCTTATTCAAGTTTTTGAGTCTGAAGTGAAAAGCCGAAACGAAGTTTACAACTTGAGTTACAAATACCAATTTGAAAAACCTCAAAAAACATTTGAATTGGAGGTTAACTACAATATAAACGATCGTCCGGAAGACAGTCAGTTTTTTGATGGAAATGACAATTTATTACAAACCAATCAAATTGAAACCTTGGGTAAAAATCTGATTGTAAACGCCGATTTTGTCAATCCTCTGGATGAAAAAACCAAATTAGAATTGGGATTGGAAAACCGTTACGACGCCACTGATAACCTTTTTGATCGTGATTTTACTTACTTTTCTGATTTTGATTACAAAAGAAATATTGTAAGTGCTTATGCCAATTACGGTAAACAAAATGAAAAATGGAGTTACCAATTGGGTGCTCGATTAGAAAATTTTGAAGTAGAAGCCAATTTCAGACGAATTGACGAACAGCCGGGACAATTTAAAGATAAGATCTTTACCGTTTATCCTTCTGCGTTTTTAACGTACAGCGTTTCTGAAAAAGACAATTTGAATTTTAGCTATTCCAGAAGAGTAGACCGACCCAATTTGGGGCAAGTAAACCCAATTCGAAACTGGAGTAGTCCTACTATCGATCAAGAAGGTAATCCGAATTTGAATCCGCAATTTACCAATTCCGTTGAAATCAATTACACCCGGACTACCAAGTTGGGAGCTATTACTTCGGGCGTGTTTTTTAGATACATAAACGACCCTATCACACAAGTTTTTATTCAGAGTCCGTATGACGAAAATAAAAAATTAATGACTTTTGACAACTTCTCCAATGCTACCGAATACGGAATTGAAACTTCGGGGAATTTGAATTTCAAAAAATGGTGGAGTGCCAATTTTGGAGCCGATATTTATTTTAGAAATGTCACAGGTTTTGTTGAAAATGTAGATTTAGAATTGGTAGAAAAAGAAGTGCTTACCGTTCCTTTCAATGCTCGGATGAATCACAATTTCAATGTATCAAAAAGATTTCGAATCATTTGGTTCACCATGTATCGAAGCGGTGTTGAAGACATTCAATTTAGCAACAAACTCATGTGGAAAACCGATTTGGGTTTCAGATACAGCTTGTTTAAAGACCAAGGGTCATTAAGTGTAAGATACAACGATATTTTCAATACCATGTATGCTCGTTTTTATGGCGAAAATCCCGATAGAGCCCAAGGTCAATTTCGTTGGGAAAGTAGAATGCTCAACGTAACCTTCAATTACCGATTTGGCTCCGGAAAAAACAGAGCCTTACAAAGAAAACAAAGAGATACCAACGAAACCCAAGGAGGTGGAATGTTCTAAAGTAAATTATATAACAAAAAGCCCAATGCGTTTTGCATTGGGCTTTTTTGATATAAAACATTTATAAATTACCATCTAATGATAACACTACCCCAAGTAAATCCACTACCAAAAGCTGCCAATACAACCAAATCACCCGATTTGATTTTACCTTGTTCCCAAGCTTCGGTTAAAGCAATTGGAATAGACGCAGCTGTTGTGTTACCGTATTTTTGAATGTTATTATACACTTGTTCATCTGTTAGTTTGAACTTTTGTTGAATAAACTGAGAAATTCGCAAATTGGCCTGATGTGGAATCAACATATTGATATCGGAAACCTGAAGGTTATTGGCCTGTAAACCTTCTTGAATTACTTCACTAAAACGCACAACCGCATGTTTAAAGACATATTGTCCGTTCATGTAAGGAAAATAACTTTCGTCCTCCGGATTGTTATCTTTTAAAATATCGGTTACCCAACGTTTCCCCATACCCGGTGCAATTACAGCCAACTCTTCGGCATGTTGCCCCTCGGAATGCAAGTGGGTAGATAAAATTCCTTTGGTCAAATCGGTTTCACGGGAAATCACGGCAGCTCCGGCACCATCCCCAAAAATTACCGATACTCCTCTCCCACGTGTGGTCATATCTAAACCATACGAATGCAATTCTGAGCCAATAATCAAAATGTTTTGATACATGCCTGTTTTGATATATTGATCGGCTATAGAAAGAGCATAAACAAACCCGGAACATTGATTTCGAATATCCAAAGCACCCACGGTACGCAACCCTAAATCGCGTTGTACCAATACTCCCGGTCCTGGAAAATAATAATCGGGACTTAAGGTGGCAAAAATTACAAAATCGATGGCTTCTTTTGAAACCCCAGAACGTTCAATGGCAATTTGAGCTGCTTTTACCCCCATAGAAGTTGTAGTATTGCCATCGCCTCTCACTACATGACGTCTTTCTTTTATTCCGGTTCTTTCTTGAATCCAGGCATCGTTTGTATCTATTATTTGAGATAAATCATCATTAGTAACTACATTTTCGGGCACATAAAAACCGAGCCCTGAAATTTTTGAATGATACATAGAATATTATTTTACTATTTTAAGAGTAACAAATTTAGCAATCTTTTAATTAAGAATCCCTTTTCGGTATTGATTTTTGAAAATTGTTAAAAAAAACTATTTGGTAATCTTTGGCATTTTTATTGTATCACAAACTATTATATTTTTATTAAGAGAAAAGAAACGCTAAAATTGTATATTTGAATTATGAAGGTTACAAAATTGTACATCACGATTATTTCTCTGTTATGTATGGGTAGTTTACCAATGCTTGCCCAAATAGATGGAACTACCAAACCCAAACCATCGGGTTCCTCTTTTGGCATCACCCCCAGCACTACCGGAACCTCAATAATTTCACCCAAGCCTAAACCGGAAGCCGAACGCTCATCTGCACCACTTAGAGAGGAAAAAACGATAGACATGACCAAAAATTATGGCTTTGTAAAACCTAAATTTGATGTGAAACCCAATTTGAGTACAGGTGGAGAAACCGAAATGAAAGAAGAATACAAACGAGGCAAATACTTTGGTGATTTTAGAAGTAAGACCAAGTTTATCAAAATTATGTGTAGAGACCATGAAGCAGTAGATGGCGACAAAATACGAATCATCATAAACGATAAAATCATTGAAAACAGTGTTTATTTAAACAATGGGTTCAGTGTTTTCTACTACGAATTGGCCCCTGGATTTAATAATATTGAATTTTTAGCCTTAAATCAAGGAGAATCCGGACCCAATACCGCCGAATTTGCTGTTCAAGATGAATTTGGAAACACCATTATGAGTAACATTTGGAATTTGGCCACCGGTGCAAAAGCTTCTCTAATCATCGTAAAAGAATAACTGTATTTTTAACAGATTTTTTGGAACAAACTTTAGAATATACTGTATTTTAGTTGTACTAATACTCGATATACAACTTATGAAAAAAATTTTTTACGCTTTACTGCTTTTAGGTGCTATAACCTTTCAGGCTCAAGAAAACATTACCTATCAAAAACCTCCTAAAGAAATTTTAGAATTAGCCGATTTTGAAAGAGCTCCATCGGTGAACATGGATGTTAAAAAGCAATACATGCTCTTATCTTACAGAAGTACTTACAAAACACTGGAGGATTTGAGTCAGGACGAAATGCGATTGGGTGGATTGCGTATCAATCCGGCCACCAATATTTCCAGTACCGTAACTTATATTACTAACTTAAAAGTGAGAAAAGTTGCCGAACGTGACGAAATTCAAGTTAAAGGATTACCCGAAAACCCCAGAATAGCCAATTTAGCAATGGCACCCAACGAAAAAACGGTAGCCTTTACTCACACTACGGCTACAGGTGTTGAACTTTGGGTTTTAGATTTGGCTACCGCACAAGCGAAACCATTGACGGATGCATCTTTAAATGCCAACATGGGTAGCCCAATCAGTTGGTTTGGAGACAGCCAAACCCTATTAGTTCGTAAATTGGTCCCCAATCGCCCTAAACTTATTGATCAAAACAAAGACCTTCCCAAAGGACCGATTGTTTCCAGTGGAGATGGAAGTGTTTCTCAAAACCGTACGTATCAGGATTTATTAAAAAACCCTACAGACGAAAAAAACTTTGAAACTTTAGTAACTTCAGAACTCTTTAAAGTTACCCTAGATGGAAAATCAGAACTATTCAAATCTGCCGACCTATATGCCGGTGAAAGTATTTCTCCAGATGGAAATTTTGTCATGGTAACTACCCTACAGAAGCCATTTTCCTACATAGTACCTTTGAGCAGATTTCCGCAAAAAGTAGTAGTTTATGACAAATTTGGTAAAGAAATTAAAACCGTAAATGAAATTCCACTAACTGAAATTATGCCTAAAGGATTTTCTTCTGTTAGAAAAGGAAAAAGAAATATGAGTTGGAGAACCGACAAACCGGCAACTCTTTACTTTGTAGAAGCTTTAGACGAAGGAGACCAAGCCAAAGACGTTGCCTTTCGAGATGAAGTTTTCTTATGGGAAGCTCCGTTTGAAAACCAACCGAAATCTATAGTAAAAACCAAGCAACGTTTTGCCGGAATCATTTGGGGCAACGACAAAACTGCTATTGCAAT
>JANJWE010000040.1 GCA_024709705.1 Flavobacterium sp.
GGAGTAAACACCTCTTCAGAAACCGTAAAAAGGTATTCGGCATCATAAAAAGCTTGGGTTAATACCGACAAAATGCCATAGGTCTTGCTTCCTTTTTTCTCACAAATGCGTTCGGCCACTTCTTTTTGAAACATGCCGGAAAATTCGGGTATTTGATCTCGCAATTCCAACGTTTTAAAAACAATTTGAGACGATATGTTGTAGGGAAAATTTCCGATAATAGCATAAGGTTCTGTTCCCATGACCTCTGTCATAGGGTATTTTAAAAAATCTTTTGAAATGATTTTTCCATCCAACTTGGGATAATGTTTATGCAAATAAGCTACCGATTCGGTATCTATTTCTATGACAAATGTTTCAATGGGCTTCTCTAAAAGATACTTGGTGAGCACTCCCATACCCGGTCCAATTTCGAGTACTTTTTGGTAGCCATTTAAGGTAAGGGCATCTGCAATTTTTTGGGCTATAGTTTCATCGTTCAAAAAATGTTGTCCCAGATGTTTTTTGGCTCTTACTTTTTCCATTTTGTTTTGAGTTATGGGGTTGTACTGAGAATCTCAGTATTATTGGAGTGCAGATTCCGGAAAATGTTCACTAATAACCTGAAGTTCTGTCCTAAAAGCCAACATTTTATCTCCAAACATAGAGAGTCCTTCTTGTCTTAAACGAGGTGCGTCATCTGTATAATATTTTTCCAACTTTTCTTTACTGTCTGTGGTATACTGAACCGAATAGGTAACACTTCCTTCTTCTTCGATAAGTACTTTAATCATGCGAGCTGAAGAAAATTTTCCGGTTGCCAAAACATCATTAATGTGTTTGGTTTGCATCCATCTCATCCATTGGTCGTGAATACTTAGGTCTATATTTAAGGTTACGTTATAAACAATCATAGGCTGATTTTAAATAAATTAAAGGTTTGAATCCCCGCGTAGTTGTCGGAATTTTTTACGAGCCTCAACAAAATGAATACTATCTTGATGATTAAAAAGGACCGCTTCATATAAAGGTTTGGCTTTTTCGGGTTGATTTAAAAATTTAGTATGAATTTCTGCAGAAAAAAACAAGGCTTCATCTCTGTAAATACTTTCCGGATGATTGTCTATTAGGAGTTGATAGTGATTGAGAGCAAGGTTATAATCTTTCAATTTTTCGAAAGTTTGTCCCAACCTAAGTAAAGTTTCGTCTTCAATTTCTTCTCCTTTGTGTTCTTTTAAAATTTGTTGAAAAATAGCCAATGCCTCTCTGTTTTTGTTTTTGTAAAGCAGAAAATCACCTTTGGAAAATTTCTTTAAAGCGGTTTGCGTTGAATCGGCTACGGTATTGTCATTAACCAACAAAAATAATTCCAAAGCATCATTTGCAATGAGTTGTGTGGAGGCCGATTTTAAAACTTTGAGTTGAATCAAAGCCCATTCAAAATCGGATTTAAAATAACTGGTTTGGGCTGCTTTCAAACTGGCTTGGTGACCTAACGCATCGTTTTTCATTTCCTCTTCTATTTGAGAAAAGTAGAGTAAGGCTTGGTTAAATTTTTCTTCATACAATAAAATTTCGGCCAATTCCATTTTGGCTTCATTCATTTGAAATTTATTGAGAGGCAACGACATTGCTTGGTTTAAAATTTGTTTTCCCTTTTCCGAATCACCCAAAGTAAATGCATAAAATTCGGCTTGGGTTTTTTGCAAACTCAAGGTATAGGGGCTAATGCCATACTGTTTTAGAAGCAAGTCGAATTCCTGTTCAATCTTAGGATAGGAAGCCGGAGTAGCTTTTTCAATTTTGAGTTGTATCAAATAATGGTGTGCGAAAATTTGCAAGTCCAAATCTTGGGTATTTTCCAAAACAAAAGTTAGGATTTCTTGTGCGGTTTCGTCTTCACCATCATCTATTGCCAATTGAGCCAAGTTCACAATATTGGAAAAAGTATCGGGATCTCTTTTAAAAATAGCTTTTTCTTGAACGAACGCTTTTCCATACTCTTTTTGTTGCACAAAAAACCAACTTAAAACTTGATTCCAAAACAAATCCTGATTTTTTTGTACTTTCAGCAACAAACTTTTTCTAAGAAGCGAATTAAAATTTGTATCCACATCATCATTCATAAATCGAGTAAGTTGGTTTTGAACCATAACCGAATTTTGAGGATTTAGATACATCTCTTCTAGAAACTTCTCAATCATCATTTCGGGTTTACCAAGTTGCCCGTAAACAAGAGCCATTTGATAATTAAACCTATATTTAGGATCTAACGAAATTGCCAATTAATAGGCTTGTAAAGCATAATCTAAGAGAACTTTACGTTCAAAAGCATTGGCTACTCCGTAGACATTGGAAACATTTTCTTGAATTTTTTGGATGGCTAATTGGTAATTTTGCGTAGCTTTTTCTGTGTTTTTTTGCAATTGAAAATTATATCCCAATTCTACATACCAATGAGCCATTTGGGTTGACTTTATGCGTTCTTGTATGGTTTTATCTGCTTTTTCGAACTGCAATAATTGTTGGTAACAATCAATAAGTCGGTTGTAATAAATGTTGTTCCCGGGTTGTTTGGACAACAATTCTTCATAACTTAACACGGCTTTTTCAAACTCCCCCTTTTCATAATAATTTTGAGCCAATTGTTCATTTTGAGAATGAGCAACAACTGAGAAAAAGAAAACGATAATCAAAGAAAATAACCGCATAACACATAAAAATCAATGTACTAAAATAGCTTTTTTTAGCCAATTAGTACATTGATTGAAAAAGATTAACTTTAAATTTAGTTTATAATATCAAAACCGGTGTAAGGTCTAAGAACTTCCGGTATCACAATTCCCTCAGGAGTTTGGTAATTTTCTAAAATTCCGGCCATAACTCTGGGCAAAGCCAAAGAACTTCCGTTGAGGGTATGAACCAATTGATTTTTTCCGTCTTTATCTTTAAATCTCAATTTTAATCTATTGGCTTGGAACGTTTCAAAATTGGAAACAGAACTAATCTCCAACCAACGGTCTTGAGCCGTTGAAAACACTTCAAAATCATAGGTTAGCGAAGAAGTAAAACCCATGTCACCACCACACAAACGGAGAATTCGATAGGGTAATTTCAATTCTTGCAATAACGTTTTTACGTGTTCAACCATTCCGTCAAGGGCCGCATATGAATGATCGGGATGTTCTATACGCACAATTTCCACTTTATCAAATTGATGTAAACGGTTCAATCCTCTTACATGTGCCCCGTATGAACCTGCTTCTCTTCTAAAACAAGGCGTGTATCCCGTACATTTTATGGGTAATTCATTTTCATTTAGTATGACATCTCTAAACAAATTGGTTACCGGTACTTCGGCGGTAGGAATTAAATACAAATCGTCAACCCCTACATGATACATTTGACCTTCTTTATCAGGCAACTGACCGGTACCAAAACCTGAAGCTTCGTTTACTAGATGAGGCACTTGAAACTCTTGATACCCGGCTTCTGTATTTTTATCTAAAAAATAAGAAATCAAAGCTCTTTGTAATTTGGCTCCTTTACCTTTGTAAACCGGGAATCCGGCTCCGGTAATTTTAACCCCCAATTCAAAATCGATTATATCGTATTTTTTTACCAAATCCCAGTGAGGCATTGCTCCATCGTGTAAAACCGGAATTTCACCTTCTTGATGAACGGTAAGATTATCCTCCGGAGTTTTTCCCTCGGGTACTATATCGGCAGGGGTGTTAGGTATTTTATACAACTCTTCGCTAAGAGAAAGTGTAACGGTATCTAACAATTCAGACAAATCCTTACTTTTTTCTTTCAACAAAGCCGTTTTTTGTTTCACAATTTCAGCTTTGGCTTTTTCACCAGCTTTCATCATTTCGCCAATCTCTTTAGATAATTTATTGGATTCTGCTAAAACCGTGTCCAATTCTACTTGTGTGGCTCTTCGTTTTTCATCCAAATGCAATACGGTATCTACTAAATTTTGAGCATCAATATTGCGTTTGGCCAATGCTTTGATAACTTTATCTCTATTCTCTCGAATAACTGCTATTTGTAACATAATTTGAAAATTTTTCAGTGGCAAATGTATGAATTTGTTTTGGTAATGCCTTGGGGCTCCGGATAAAATTCGAAACCCAAAATATGTGGCAATAAATCTTATAAACTTTTAAAAACCAGTATTTTTTATACCTTTGAAATCCAAACACCTATTCATGAAACCATTTTTACTTAGCTTTCTGATACTAACTCAACTTTGTTTGTCTCAAAATCAAGAGAACGAGACAGCAAGTATTGCAGAATCTGAAATGAAATCGGCTTCTCAGTTGATGAGTTTTCAAGCCAATCCCAATACGGCCAACTACGATTTATTGGCTCAACGATTGGAACTCACACTTGATCCAGCCGTTTATTTCATAAGTGGTACTGTAACGTCAACTTTTAGGGCTTTATCTGATATGAGTACCGTGGTTTTCGACTTGAGCAGTATTACCAACACTGCAAATCCGTACTACAATAACAGAATCATTGTGGGTTCGGTGATGCAAAACGGAAATTCTTTGTCGTTTGTTCATGATGTAGCAAGTAAAGAATTGATTATTACATTACCCGAAACACTTTTAGCCGGACAAACCGCACAGGTAGCCATTAGTTATGCCGGAGCTCCAGATACCGCAGAACAAGGTTTTACACAAAGTTCGCATAGCGGAGTTCCTGTTATATGGACCCTTTCTGAACCCTTTGGAGCACGCGATTGGTGGCCTTGTAAACAAGATTTGAATGATAAAATAGAAAATTTGGAAGTATTAATTACAGC
>JANJWE010000041.1 GCA_024709705.1 Flavobacterium sp.
AGCCTCACTTTCGGCATACTACAAAACAAAATTGTTCGAAAATGTAAGCATGGAAAACATTTTGAATTTGTATACCAACTATTTGGAAGACCCTCAAAACGTCGACCTGGATTACCAAATCAACATCGTTATGAAGGTAAACAAGTTTTTATCAACCAATCTCGCATTTCAAACTATATACGACGACAACGCCTTTAGAGGTTTTCAAACCAGACAAGTTATTGGTTTAGGCGTGAATTTCGGATTTTAAAAAATACTTGACACAGAATCTTGTCATTCCGAGGAACGAGGAATCTCATATTAAAAATAAAGTATGAAATTTTTCGTTTTTCGGAATTTTTTTTGGGCGAACGGCCGGGTTTTCCGTTTCAAGTTTTTTGTGTTTTTTCTACAACTGCACCGGCTGTGGAAGCTTCCGTTGGTCGCTTCCTCGCACGGGCATTTCTACGAATAAACACAAAAAAGCTTTCCACTTCAACCCCTGTCGCAACGAGCTACTCTTCTACAGCATCCTTGTAATCCGGATATAAAAATTTATTGTAAGGAAAACGTGTTATGTGAATTTCTCTCACGGCTTCGTAAACTTTTTCCCGAAATTCCTCAAAGTTTTCTTTTTCGGTAGCCGAAATAAACAAGGCTTTACTTTCACCCACATGATGCATCCAAGTGTTTTTCCATTCCTCCAATGAGTAATGCTTGGAGGTTCGCTCGGTTACCAAGTCGTCTTGGTCAAAATAAGCCGGTTTGTAGGCATCAATTTTGTTAAAAACCATTATAGTAGGTTTGTCTACACTTTTAATGTCTTGCAAAATTTGGTTTACCGAAGCAATGTGGTCTTCAAAATCCGGATGCGAAATATCTACCACATGAAGCAATAAATCGGCTTCACGTACTTCATCTAGCGTACTCTTGAAAGATTCGACCAATTGAGTAGGCAGTTTTCGAATAAAACCCACCGTATCCGATAATAAAAAAGGAAGATTTTTAATCACCACTTTGCGAACGGTGGTGTCTAACGTGGCAAACAATTTGTTCTCTACAAAAACATCACTTTTTCCAATGGCATTCATCAAAGTAGATTTACCAACGTTGGTATATCCTACCAATGCCACACGTACCATGGCACCGCGATTGCTGCGTTGCACCGACATTTGTTTGTCTATCGTCTTAATTTTATCTTTCAATAACGCAATCCGATCTCGTACAATTCGTCTATCGGTTTCAATTTCGGTTTCCCCCGGACCCCGCATTCCAATTCCTCCGCGTTGCCGCTCCAAGTGGGTCCACATCCCCGAAAGTCGGGGTAACAAATATTGACATTGGGCTAGCTCAACTTGGGTTCTGGCATACGAAGTTTCAGCACGCTGAGCAAAAATATCCAAAATAAGATTGGTTCGGTCCAGCACTTTACAATCCAAAAGTTTGGAAATGTTTTTTTGCTGAGCCGGAGAAAGTTCATCATCAAAAATTACCGTAGAAACTTCATTTTCTTTGATAAAATAATTGATTTCTTCCATTTTTCCGGTTCCCACAAAAGTTTTGGGATTGGGTTTTTCCAGTTTTTGCCAAAAGCGTTTGATTACTTCGCCTCCGGCTGTAAAAGTTAAAAATTCCAATTCATCCAAGTATTCATTGAGTTTAACCTCATCTTGCTCTTTTGTAATAATCCCGACAATAACGGTTTTTTCAAAATTTATTTTTTCCTTCTCTAACATACAATCTTTATAAATGGACCACAAAATTAGTCAAATAAGGCAATATTAACCTTACTTTTTCATAATTTAAAATTCTAATATTTTGCATTTTAACTGTTAAAAAATAATTTTATGTTAGCTAATTCTTAAATTTTGTTAAATTTGACGTTCTAAACCTACAAGATATATTCAAAAACAATCTAAACTTTCATTTATGAAAAGAATTACTTTAGTGATGTTATTGTTTATACTGTCCAATGTCAGCTATTCCCAGCTGCTTTCAGATTTTGAAACGGGGATACCAGCCAGTTGGGCCGTATTTAACAATGGCTTGGGTTCAAATGTTTGGACCACAACAAACACCATCAGTACGCCGCCTACAGTTTGTGAGGGCGAGTTTTCTGCGTTTATGAACGCAAGACAACAGATTGGTGCAGGAAACACCTCCGAAAACTGGATGGTTACCGATTTGGTAACGGTTCCGGCAAACGGTCAGTTGATTTTCAGTACCCGTTCAACTATTAGTGGACCGAATAATACCACGTATCAAATTCGGGTTTCTACGCTTTCACAAACCAATACAGGTACTTTCAATCCGGTTCAACAATGGACGGAAGAAGAACTTAATGAAGTTTTCAATATTTGTGAAGACAAAGTAGTTGATTTAACTGCATATCAAAATCAACAAGTTTATATTGCATTTGTCATTTTGATGAATCAACCAACAACAGCCTTAACAGGTGACCGTTGGATTGTAGATAACGTTCGTTTAGTAGAACGTTGTTTAGACCCAACCAATTTAACTTCTACCGTTACCGCAACTACAGCCAGTCTGTCTTGGACAGGCACTGCGGCAGCTTGGGAAATTGAGGTGGTGCCGCTTAACACCCCTCCAACCGGAACCGGAACCGTATATAACGGTGCACTACCTTATCTGGTAACCGGCTTAAGTGCTAATACGTCGTATTCGTTCTACGTAAGAGCTCGTTGTGGTGAAGGAAATAATAGCGATTGGGTTGGCCCGGTTAACTTTACAACTACGATTGCCCCAGTGGGTTGTGGAGGAAACTTTGTAGATCCGGGAGGACCTACGGCTAACTACGCCAACAATCAAAACGTGAATACCTTAATATGTCCCGAAAATGCAACCGATTTAGTAACCATTACTTTTACGTCTTTTGCTACTGAAGGTTGTTGTGACTTTTTACGTATTTATGACGGAAACAGTGCCGCGGCTCCTTTATTAGGGACTTTCTCAGGAACCAATTTACCGCCATCTTTTACTTCTTCAACTCCGGGTGGATGTTTGTTTTTTAACTTCACCTCAGATACTAGTGTTGTAGCTGCAGGATGGATTGCCAATATTACTTGTGCTCCGGCACCAACATGTCCAAGACCAACGGCTTTAGTGACGTCTTCGGTTTTATCTACAACGTTAAATTTAGCATGGACCAATAACAGTACAGCTACTACGTTCCATGTTTTAGCATTACCTTGTACAGCTCCGGCTCCAACAGCCGCAACAACAGGCTGGATTGAAACTAGTGATAATCCCTATTCTTTTACCGGATTAAATCCGGATACCTGTTACCGTTTTTATGTTAGAGCGGTATGTGCAGAAGATGATATCAGCGATTGGTCAGCAGGCTTAAACGCAACGACCCAACAAGTACCACCCGCTTGTGGAGGAACTTTTACCGATACAGGAGGTTCTGCAGCTAACTATGCAAATAACCAAAATATAACTACAACCATTTGTGCCGATGCACCCGGAAATTTGGTTACTATCAATTTCACTGCATTTGCAACCGAGGGTTGTTGTGACTTCTTAAGAGTATACAACGGACCAAGTGCCGCATCACCATTAATTGGTACTTATTCGGGTACAGCATTACCTCCGGAAATTGTATCAACTTTAGGAGGTTGTATTACTTTTGTATTTACATCAGATTCCAGTGTGGTGGCCGCCGGCTGGGTAGCCAACATTACATGTGCTCCACCACCAACATGTCCGAAACCAACGCAATTGGTTACTTCGGCAGTACTTTCATCTACAGCAACTTTGGCATGGACCAATAACAGTACAGCTACTACTTTCCATGTTTTAGCTTTACCATGTGCGGCTCCGGCTCCAACTGCGGCAACAACGGGATGGATTGAAACTACCAACAACCCATATACTTTTACTGGTTTAAATCCGGACACGTGCTACCGTTTTTACGTAAGAGCAGTGTGTGCTGAAGATGATATCAGTGATTGGTCTGTTGGGGTTAATGCAACTACCCAACAAGTACCTCCGGCTTGTGGCGGAACGTTCACAGATCCGGGTGGGGCTTCAGCTAACTACACCAACAATACAAACGTTACTACAACTATTTGTGCGGATTCTCCAACTAATTTAGTTACGGTAACTTTTACAGCTTTTGCTACAGAAGGATGTTGTGACTTTTTACGAGTATATGATGGACCAAGTGCGGCTTCACCATTATTAGGAACGTATTCCGGTACAGCCTTACCTCCGCAAGTGACTTCATCAACACCTGGTGGATGTTTAACTTTTGTATTTACATCAGATGGTAGTGTGGTGAATACCGGGTGGATTGCCAATGTAACTTGTGATCCGGCTCCAACATGTCCTAGACCAAGTGCTCTTACTGCTACTACCGTTTTATTCAATCAAGCTACTTTAGGTTGGACCGATAACAGTGGGGCAACTGCATGGCAGGTTTTAGCCTTACCTTGTGGGTCTCCGGCTCCTACAGCTACAGCTTCGGGTTGGGTAGATGCTCCAACCAATCCTTTTGTATTGACCGGTTTAACACCGGCCACTTGCTACACGTTCTACGTGAGAGCAGTATGTGCTGTAAACGATTCAAGTAACTGGAGTATTGGCGTTAACGCAACCACTCAAGTTGCTCCACCGGAGTGTGGCGGAAACTTTGTAGATCCGGGAGGAATTTCAGCAAACTATCCAAATAGTGCCAATTCAACGGTTACCATTTGTCCTACAAACCCTGGAGAATTTGTTACAGTTACATTTACCTCTTTCGATACGGAAGCCAACTGGGATGCTCTATATGTATTCAACGGAAACTCAACAGCAGCACCTCAAATTTCAAGTGGTAATGGTGCGGGTAACGTACCGGGTGGTTTACCGGGTGGTTTCTGGGGAACTACAATTCCGGGACCTTTTACATCAACGGATCCTTCAGGATGTTTGACATTCAACTTTAGAAGTGATGGTTCTTTCAACAGACCGGGATGGGTGGCCAATGTAACTTGTGAAAGTTGTCCAAAACCAACCGCAGTTACAGTAACAGATACCAATACAACTACGGCCAATTTAACTTGGACGAGTGTGGCGGGTACAACTTGGCAAGTATTAGCATTACCATGTGGTTCTGCTGCTCCAACAGCTAGCTCAACAGGTTGGCAAACAGCTACCTCTACAACGTATACCTACACAGGATTGAATCCATTAACCTGTTATAATTTCTATGTTAGAGCCGTATGTGCCGATGATGACAGTAGCGATTGGAGTACTCCGGGAACCGGAACTACTTTGCCTACTTGTCCGCAACCGATTAACTTAACAGTTATAGGAGCCGATACCAATACCGCTACTCTAGCTTGGACCAACATTTCTACGGCTACTTTATTTGAAGTAGTTGTTCAACCTGTTGGGTCTGGGGTACCCACGGTTGCAGGGGTTATTACTGCAAACAACCCTTACACTGCTACAGGTTTAAGTGCCGGTTTCTATGAGTTCTATGTAAGAGCGATTTGTTCTACAACAGATCAAAGTGCTTGGTCTGGTCCTCAAACGTTCTTCATTTTAGCTTCCTTACCGGGTTGTGCAGGTGTAGATATTGATTTACAAACCAACACACCGGGTGTATTGAATTTGTGTCCGGGTGAAAGTTGTGTAGACTTAACCGCTTCTTTCTTCGAAACAGGTGATACAACGACTTACGATGTGTCTGCGATTCCGTTTTCACCACCATTCCCATTTGTTGGAGGAATTCCTACTTCGGTAAATACCGATGACGTTTGGTCACCGGCAATCCAATTACCGTTTAATTTCTGTTTCTTCGGACAAAATTATACACAAGCTTTGGTAGGTTCCAATGGGGTGATTTCATTTGATATTCAAGGTGAAGTACCGGGTGGTGCTCAAGTACCGGGAGGATACTGTGCATGGCCATTTACACAGACTATACCTAATACCGCATTCCCAATTAAAGCGGCTATTTACGGCCCGTATCAGGATATCAACCCGAACGTAACAACGCCTCCGGCTCAACCAAGCATCAACTACCAAGTATTAGGTACGGCTCCTTGTCGTGTATTGGTAGTAAACTTCTCCGAAGTGGCTCAGTTTAGCTGTGGTGTGAGTGTAGGATTGCAAACAAGTCAAATCGTATTGTATGAAACGTCAAATACAATTGAAGTATATGTTCAAAACAGAACGTCTTGTACAACATGGAACGGCGGACGTGCTGTAATTGGTATTCAAAATCAAGCGGGTACTCAAGCTCATGTTCCTCCGGGAAGAAACACAGGTACTTGGTCAGCTTCCAACGAGGCGTGGAGATTTACTCCGGCTGGGCCTTCAAACGTTACCTTCTCTTGGTTAAAAGATGGTGAGTTCTACAGCAATGATTTGTCTATCAATGTATGTGTTGAAGAAACGACTACAATGACAGCTCAAGCTATTTATACAGCTTGTGGTGGTGAACAAACCATTACGACAGATACTATTTTATTAAATGTGGTAGGTACTGAATTACCGGTTCAAGACGATGTTGAAGTGTGTGAATCGGAAGGATATACTTTACCGGCATTATTAGTAGGGAACTACTTTACTCAACCAAATGGTCAAGGTACTCAATTGAATGCAGGTGATGTTATTACTACACCACAAACCATTTATGTATTTGCAACTATTCAAGGTACAAACGGACAATGTACATCAGAAAACAGTTTTGAAGTTACTACGACTTCTCAAATTGTTCCGGTATTCAACCCAATTGCACCTATTTGTGTAGGCGGAACAGCTCCGGCTTTACCTGCCGTATCTAACAATGGAGTTACCGGTCTTTGGTCTCCAGCTACAATTTCTACGGCTACTGCAGGTACATTCACATACGAATTTACCCCATTTGGAGCAGAGGTTTGTGCTACACCAACTTCTATTCAGGTAGTAATTACTGAGCCCGTAACGCCAACATTCAACGCCATTCCAACATTGTGTCAAAATGCTACAGCTCCTGTTTTACCGGATACTTCTATCGAAGGAATATCGGGTACCTGGTCTCCGGCAACTATTAACACCTCAATTTTAGGTGACACCGTGTATACCTTTACACCGGCCTCAGGGTCATGTGCAGGAAATGGTGAAATTACGGTTACGGTAATCACACCGGTAACCCCAACATTTGATCCAATTGCAGATCTTTGTGTAGGTGCAACAAGCCCAACTTTACCGGCTACATCTACAAATAATATTGCAGGAACTTGGAATCCGGCTACTATTAGTTCAGCAACCGCAGGAACATTCACTTTTGAATTTACACCAAATCCAACAGAATGTGCGGTTCCTACTACGATTCAGGTAACAGTGGTAGCCCGTCCTAATGTGGATACGTTACAAAATGTTACAGCCTGTTTAGGGGACGGTGGTTATACGCTTCCTGTGTTGACAAACGGATCTTATTTCACAGGTCAAAATGGAACCGGAAATGCTTTGACCGCAGGTACAGCCCTTACAACTTCGCAAACGGTTTATATTTTTGCACCGGGTACTATTGCTAATTGTAGCTCAGAAACCAGCTTTGTTGTAACCATTGCCGACGCTCAAGCTCCAACATTCACTGATCAAGAAGAATGTGCAAGCTATGTATTACCAAGTTTACCGATAGGAAGTGCCTATTACACGCAACCTAACGGACAAGGAACTCAGCTTCAGGCGGGTAGCAGCATTACAAATTCGCAAACCGTATACATTTATACAACTACTGCAGAAGGATGTAATGACGAAAGCAGTTTCTTTGTAACTATTAATTCATGTGAAATTCAAAAAGGTATCTCTCCAAATAACGATGGAAGTAATGACTTTTTTGACTTAACTAATTATAACGTAAGTAAATTAAGTATCTTCAATCGTTACGGTTTAAAAGTGTACAGCAAAAACAACTATTCGAACGAATGGTACGGTCAAACGGATAAAGGAGACGAACTCCCCGATGGAACGTATTACTATTCAATAGACTTTACAGACGGAACCAATAAAACAGGTTGGATATATATTAATAGAGAGCATAATTAGAAATTTTTCGATACGGTTAGCCCAAACAACCTAACCGTATCGTTTTCAAACTACAAAAACAATAAACATGAAGAATATATATTTTGCACTACTGATTGTCTTGGTAAGCCTATCAGAAGTATCCGCCCAACAGGATCCTCACTACACGCAGTACATGTACAACATGAACGTTATTAACCCGGCATATGCAGGAAGCAAAGAAAACTTAGCTTTTGGTTTGCTTTATAGAAAACAATGGGTTGATATAGAAGATGCTCCTACAACCTTTACTTTTTCAGGTCACACACCTGCAGGTAAAAATGTGGGTTTAGGTTTGTCTTTAATCTCTGATGAAATCGGGCCGGTTAAAGAACAAAATGTCTATGGAGATTTTTCATATACTTTAAATTTAGGTGGCGAACACCGTCTGGCATTCGGTTTAAAAGCCGGGGCTACTTTTCATAAAGTAGATTTTAATATCATTAGACCCACGCTACCGGATCCGGCTGATGGCGTTTTTGGTGATAACATCAGTAATGTGTATTTCAATCTGGGTGCCGGTTTCTTTTATTATACGGATAAATACTATGTAGCTCTTTCGGTTCCAAATATGCTTAAAGCCAAACATTTGGATTTCAACGGAAGAGAATACGGTAACGAAGTATCTCACTATTTCTTAACCGGAGGTTATGTGTTCGATTTGAATCCCAATTTGAAATTCAAACCTTTTGCTATGCTAAAATCGGCTTTTAACGCTCCTACATCTCTTGATGTTTCTACCAATTTCCTTTTTAATGAAAAATTTGAAATTGGAGCTACCTACAGATTAGAAGACAGTTTTGGAGCTATGGTGAACTATGCAATCAGTCCTAACTTGAGAATAGGTTATGCTTACGATCATATCGTTTCAGATTTGAATGTTACAACCCCTTCTTCACACGAAATTATCTTATTATTTGATGTTAATTTCACGAAAAAGGTTTCTCGTTCACCACGATATTTCTAACCTAATAAAGCATTCACAAGATGAAAAAAACCTATATATCCCTGTTGAGTATACTGATGCTAAGTGCCAGTTCACTTAACGCTCAGACCAAAGAAACACAGCAAGCCGACAAATTATTCAAACGTTTTGAATATGTAGCTGCTGCCGAAGAATATCTAAAGATTGCCGAAAAAGGGAAAGCAGATGCTTATGTTTTCAAGCAATTAGCCGATAGTTATTTTAACATGTTCAATGCAGCTGAAGCTTCCAAATGGTATGCAAGAGCTATTGAAAAAGATCAAGACGCCGAAACCTATTACCGCTATGCTCAAATGCTAAAAGCACAAGGTAAATACGAAGACGCGAACAAGCAAATGCAACAATTTGCAGCCAAAGCTCCTGCCGATCAAAGAGCTAAAGATTTTAAAGCCAATCCAAATTATTTACCCAAATTATTGGATAAACAAAAACAATTTGAGGTGAAATCTTTAGACATAAATAGTGATAAGTCCGATTTTGGAGCTGTTTTATACCAAGACCAATTGTTTTTTGCCAGTGCTCGTAATGCCGCTCGTAAAACCTACGGTTGGAACGATGAACCCTACTTAGATGTGTACAAAGCTACCCATAATGTAGACGGTACGATTACCAATCCGGAACCGGTTACCGAACTGAATTCCAAATGGCATGACGGACCTGTTACTATCAGTGCCGATGGTAAAACCATGTACTTTGCCAGTGAAAGTTTCAAAGAGAAAAGTTTTGAAAAAGACAAATCTATCAATTCCAAATTGAGTCAGGTGAATCTTTTTAAAGCGACAAATACTAACGGTAAATGGACAAACATTACGCCGCTACCGTTTAACAGCAATGCCTATTCTACCAGCAACCCAAGTTTAAGTAAAGATGGGAAAACGTTATATTTCTCGTCAAACATGCCGGGATCTATTGGCGGTATAGATATTTGGAAAGTAGCCGTAAACGAAGACGGTTCTTTTGGAACTCCCGAAAACTTAGGTTCTAAAGTAAATACCGAAGGCAACGAAAGCTTCCCGTTTATTTCTGAAGACAACAAAACCCTTTATTTTGCCTCTAGTGGCAGACAAGGTTTTGGAGGTTACGACGTGTTTGCCTACAATATGGCTTCCGGTGAAGCGGTAAATATGGGTAAACCGGTAAACAGCGAAAAAGATGATTTTGCCTTTACCTTCAATACCGAGAAAAATTTAGGTTTCCTATCCAGTAACCGTTCCGGAGTAGACAACATTTTCTTGGCTACCCCAGTTTGTGGTGTAGAAGTAATCACTATTGTTACCGATGCGAAAACCGGTGCTATTTTAGCCAATGCTAAAGTGGCGATTGTAGACGATAAGAAAAATGTAATTGCAACCGAAATGTCAAATGCCAAAGGTGAAGTGACCTATTATGTTGAATGTAATAAATCATACACCATTCAAGCGGCAAAAGACGGTTACGAAAGCAACACGTTCCCTGTAGCGGCCAGCAAAGGTCCTAAAGCTACAGTAAATGCTCCTCTGAACCCAATCGATGTGATTGTTACCGAAACCGAAGTGATTTTAAAACCAATTTACTTTGAATACAACAAAAGCAATATCACTGCCGAAGGGGCATTTGAATTGGATAAGTTAGTTCAAGTAATGCAAAATAACCCCAACATGGTTATTTTGGCCAAATCGCATACCGATAGTAGAGGTAGCGATGCTTACAATATGAACTTGTCAGACCGCAGAGCGAAGTCTACCGTACAATACATCATTTCTAAAGGAATTTCAAAAGATCGCATCTCCGGTAAAGGAATGGGTGAATCTGAACCTAAAGAAGATTGTAAAGAAAACTGTACAGAGGAACAACATGCGTTAAATCGTAGAAGTGAATTCTTGATTGTAAAAAAATAAAAAATAGATTGTTTTTTGATAAAAGCGGGTTCTCTCATCGAGGCCCGCTTTTTTATTGGCTTAAAATGAAAATCATTTGTAAATATCTTTCCATTACAATTTTAGGGGATCAAAAGGAATGTTGTTTTTTGTATATTTAAATTTTCAATCAAAGCATTGCCCAATGAAAAACGAATGGTTTGCCCAAGTATACCAACATCCATTATTAGGGGCCTCAGAGGTTCTGAAAATTCAAGAAGCTCATTATGAAGTACGGTTTAAAAAAGGAGATTACATACTAAAAAAAGGAGAAATTTCACAAGGCTATTTAATTCTACAAAGCGGACTCATGCGTTCCTTTGCTTGGGATTACAATGGAGACGATATAACAACCGATTTCTTTTCAGATAACGAAGTGGTTATAGATGTTTTATCGTTATTTCAACGCATTCCAAGTCAGGAAAATATTCAGGCTCTCACAGATTGTATTTGTTGGAAAATTAATTACGAAACGTTTCAGGAATTGTATCATACCATTCCCGGATTTTCAGAATGGGGCCGGCTTTGGATGACCAATCGTATGTTTCATTTCAAACAACGAATGGTAGAAATGGTAACCCTGTCCGCCAAAGACCGCTATTTGCAACTGATTAAAGAAAAACCCAACTTGCTTTTGCAAGCTCCATTAAAGTACATTGCACGATATTTAGGCATTACAGATACCTCTTTCAGTAGAATACGCAAAGAAATCAGCTAACCTTATTTCTTGACATAAGATAAGAAAATTGTAAAAACAAGCCTTTATATTTGTAGCTAATCAATCAAAAAACGAACAATTATGAATGAAAACACAATCTGTTGGTTCGAAATTTATGTAGACAATTTAGAACGTGCCAAGCAGTTTTATACGGCCGTTTTAGGCACTCAATTCCACGACATGCCTTCTCCGGAAGGAACCGACGATTTTAAAATGGCTTGTTTTTCCTCTTCAGAAAACCAAGGGGTAAGCGGTGCCTTAGTACAAATGAAAGAAGCCCGAACCAACAATCCTGCGAACACTTCCACGATGGTTTATTTCCCCTGTGAAGATTGTAGTGTAGAAGAAAGTCGCGTAGAAAAAGCCGGAGGAAAAGTACATTGCTCCAAAATGGCTATTGGCGAACACGGTTTTATCAGTTTGTGTATTGATTCTGAAAACAACACTTTTGGATTGTATTCCATGCAATAGAACGATGCAGACACCTATTGCCAATTACATAGAAAATTTATCAGAGGAACAAGATAAGACAATCGCACATCAGTTAGCTCACTTGATTGATGCTCACCTTGTTTTTACCGAAAGCAAAATATGGCACGCTCATCCGGTTTGGTTTATTGAGGGAAATCCGATTGTAGGTTTTAGCAAACAAAAAGCAGGCATCCGATTGATGTTTTGGAGCGGAGCCGATTTTGAAGAACCTGCATTAAACATGA
>JANJWE010000047.1 GCA_024709705.1 Flavobacterium sp.
ATGACCAATGTAAAAGAATTGTTTGATAACTTAGTCGAATTGGGTCAGCATCCCAAAGAATTGGCAGATACGGTTACTGTTATGGAGAAAATTGGTCATTTTTTGGACGATGAGGTAACCGATTTGTATCAAGAATGCAAAAATAACGGTTTGTCCAAAAGAGAGGCATCACCTGTTATAGCCGAAAAACTTGATATTGCCAAGATTTTGAAAAAAGCCTCTAAAAACTGGGACGGAGGATTTGCCATGGCAGGACTTTTAGGTCATGGAGATGCTTTTGTTTTTAGAGATCCTGCCGGGATAAGACCGGCGTTTTATTATGAAGATGATGAGATTGTGGTGGTGGCTTCAGAAAGACCGGTAATTCAAACGGTTTTTAATGTGCCTTTTGAGAGTGTTCTCGAATTAGATCCCGGGAAGGCATTGATTGTAAAGAAAAACGGCAGTTTTTCTTTGGAACAAATTATTGAGCCTTTAGAAAAAAAAGCTTGTTCCTTTGAACGAATTTATTTTTCCAGAGGTAGCGATGCCGAAATTTATCGCGAAAGAAAAATGCTGGGAAAATTAATTCTTCCGGCGGTTTTGAAAGCTATAGAAAGTGACACTGACAATACCGTTTTTTCGTATATTCCCAACACTGCCGAAACTTCATTTTACGGTATGGTTGAAGCGGCCAATGATTTTTTAAATCAACGAAAAAACAAATACATACTTGATAATCGCAAAACCTTAACCAAAGAAAAGTTAGAAGAAATACTTTCGGTAAAAATAAGAACCGAAAAAGTAGCAATAAAAGATGCCAAACTTCGAACTTTTATAACGGAAGACAGCAGTAGAGACGATTTGGTAGCCCACGTATACGATGTAACCTACGGCGTGATAAAACCGGAAGATAATTTGGTTATAATTGATGATAGCATCGTTAGAGGAACTACTTTAAAGAAAAGTATCATTCGAATGATGGATCGATTAAATCCTAAACGAATAGTAATTGTTTCTTCGGCACCTCAAATTCGATATCCGGATTGTTATGGAATCGATATGGCAAAATTAGAGGGTTTGGTAGCTTTTCGTGCGGTACTTGAGTTGTTGAAAGAACACAATCAATACCATCTCGTAGAACAGGTTTATCAAAAATGTAAATTGCAAGAACATTTGAAAGACCAGGAAATTGTGAATCATGTGAAAGAAATTTATGCTCCTTTCAGCGATGAACAAATTTCAGATAAAATTGCTCAAATGTTGAGTTCGTCAGATATTAAAGCAGAAGTTAAAATTATTTTTCAATCGGTTGCCAATTTACATTTGGCTTGTCCTGAAAATTTGGGGGATTGGTATTTTACAGGAGATTATCCAACCCCAGGAGGCAATCGTGTAGTTAATCGAGCATTCATGAATTTTTACGAAGGAAAAGACGCAAGAGCCTATTAATCAAGCAAATTTGCTATTTAACGACTTTTGTTGCATTTCATCTAAAATATTTGGTCTACCATACTTCTTGCTATACATTTGAATCACCATAGCATTAGTAGGTTAAGTTTATGGTAGATTTGGGGCAAAAAGGGTGGAAGTAATTCCACCTTTTTTATTTTATTCCCTTTTCAATTTGCTTCAATAACCCTCAAAATCCTTCATTACACACTCAGATTGCTAAATGTTAAAATTATAAAGGCTTTATACTATTGAGGCTTGATATTACGTTGTATATTTGTATTTACCATAGTACGCACGGTTAAGTTTATGGTAGATTTGGGGCAAAAGGGTGGAAGAAATTCCACCTTTTTATTTAAAAAAAAGCGGTGATAGTTTAAACTATCACCGCTTTTTGTCTAAAATAAACTAAAATTATTTATCAGTAGCATAACGTCTGGAAACTTCAGACCAGTTGATTACATTAAAGAAAGCTTCAATGTAGTCGGGTCTTCTATTTTGGTAGTGCAAATAATAAGCATGTTCCCAAACATCCATACCTAATATAGGAGTTCCGCCACATCCTACACCCGGCATAAGCGGATTGTCTTGATTTGGAGTTCCACAAATGTCAAGTTTACCTCCCGGTTGAACACACAAGAATGCCCAACCTGAGCCAAATTGGGTTGCCCCTGCTTTTGCAAATTTTGCTTTAAATTCGGCAAAACTTCCAAAATCTCTTTCAATAGCATCAGCCAATTCTCCGGTAGGCTCCCCACCACCATTGGGCGACATAATGCTCCAAAACAAATTGTGGTTGTAAAATCCACCGCCATTATTTCGAACAGCAGCATTGGTTTTATCTAGATTGATAAGGATGTTTTCAATAGTTTTCCCCTCCATATCTGTACCTGCAATTGCTGCATTTAAATTTGTTGTGTAGGCCGCATGGTGTTTGGAATGGTGAATTTCCATAGTGCGAGCATCAATATGTGGTTCTAATGCATCGTATGCATAAGGTAATTTTGGTAATTCGAAAGCCATAATATAATTTTTTATGTTTGACAATAGTTGCATCAAATTTAAAGAATTAACTTTGGAATAAGAAATTCTATTTGCTAATTGTTCTATTATCAAAAATTATAGCCTTTGAAAACGCCTGCTTTTTCTATATATGATGCCTCTGCCGGATCGGGTAAAACTTTTACATTGGTAAAAGAATATCTAAAAATAATTCTTACTTCTGACCGCGACGACGCATACAAAAACATATTGGCTATCACTTTTACTAACAAAGCAGTTGGAGAAATGAAAGCGAGAGTTGTAGAAACACTCTCTGAATTTGCAAAAGATATCCCAAGCCCAAAAGCTCAGAATGTTCTCAATGAAATAGTTAAGGAAACCAGCTTAACTCCGCAGCAAATCAAACAGAAATCAAAAATTATCATTCGAAATATCATTCATAATTATGCTTCATTTGATATTTCAACCATTGATAAGTTTACCCACCGAGTCATACGTGCTTTTGCTCACGATTTGAATTTACCTTCTACTTTTGAAGTTTCCTTAGAAACGGATTATTTACTACAAGAGGCAACAGACGCTGTGATTGCAATGGCAGGCGAAGAAGACCTTTTAACTCAAGTTTTAATTGATTTTACTCTTCAAAAAACAGACGATGATAAATCTTGGGATATTACGCGTGATATCAAAGAAATGTCTAAGCTGCTTACCAATGAAAACAACAGGTCTGAGATGAATCTTTTCAAGGAGAAATCCGTTTTAGAGTTTGTTGCTGTCAAAAAAAAACTGACCGAGCAAAGTGTTTTTCTTTCAAATTCTATTCAAAACAAGGCTAAAGAAGCCTTGCAAATTATACATTCAAATCATTTACATGCTAAATCTTTTTATCGTTCCATAGTTTATAATAATCTAGTAAAACTGGCCAAAGGGTTGATGGAATTAAAACAAACCTATTTTGATTATTTAGAAGAGGGCAAGAGATATTCCAAAGCTACTCCAAAAAACGAACAGGAAACTCTAGATTCATTAGCTACGGAATTGATTCGGATTGGAGAAGAATTAGAAAAATCTTTAGAAACCTATTTTTTAATTACGGCTTTTTTAAAAAACATAGTGCCGCTTTCGCTTCTCAATCGCGTTAGTCAAGAACTGACAAAAATTCAAGAGGAACAAAATATAGTATCGATTTCAGAATTTAATGCACTTATCCATAATGAAATTCAAAATCAACCTTCACCTTTTATTTATGAACGTATGGGTGAAAGGTACAAGCACTTTTTTATAGATGAATTTCAAGATACTTCAGAGTTACAGTGGGAAAATTTAATACCACTAATAGACAATGCATTATCTAGTGAAGATTTAAATCAAGAACGTGGTTCGTTACTTATTGTGGGTGATCCCAAACAATCAATTTACCGATGGAGAGGAGGAAAAGCAGAACAATTTATTGCTTTAAGTCAATGCAGCAATCCTTTTGTAAATCCGGATAAAAAATTGTTTCATCTGCAAACCAATTGGAGAAGCTACTCTCAGGTTATTGCATTTAATAATGCGTTTTTTAAATTTCTATCCGGAAATTTTACCAATCCGGACTATAAAAATCTATACGAAAACCATAGCAGTCAATTTGAAAATGATAAAAAAGGGGGGTATGTTAACCTTTCTTTTGTGCCAAATACGTTCGATTCAGATGATGAAATGGATAAAAGTCAACTGTATTTAGAGGCCGTTTTGCAATTGATTCAGAAGTTGAAAAACCAAGATTTTGATTACCAAGACATTGTAGTTTTAACCCGAAAAAAAGAGCCGGGAGCTTTGATTGCCTCTTTTTTAACTGAGCATGGAATACCTATTGTTTCATCAGAATCCTTGTTGTTGCAGAATTCAACGGATGTGATGTTTTGTATAACCACTTTACGTCTTCTCAAAAAGGGTAACGATAAAGAAGCTAAAGCTGCTTTTCTCTATTATTTAGCTCTAAATAAACAAAGTACGGTAGAAAAACACGATTTTATTGTTCAAGGAATGAACTGTGAAAACGAAACAGCATTTGAAAACGCATTGCGTAATTATGGTTTTGATTTTTCTTTTTCCGTTTTACGAAAAAAAAGTTTGTATGAAATAGTTGAACTTGTTATTAAAGAATTTATAAAACCCGAATTTTCCAACGCCTATCTTCAAGATTTTTTAGACCGAGTTTTAGAGCGAAATGTTAAAAATCAATCCGGTATTTCAGACTTTTTAGAGTATTGGGATAAACAAAGTAAAAATTTCAGTATTCCTTCGCCTGAAGGAAATAATGCCGTGCGAATTATGACGATTCACAAATCCAAAGGATTGGAGTTTCCGGTGGTTATTTTTCCTTTTGCAGAGGAGAATTACAACTCTTCTCCCAAGGAACTGTTATGGGTTAAACCCAATCAAGATTTGATTCCGTTACCCCGAATTTTAATTGATCAATCTAAAAATGTATCAAACTACGGAACAGAGGCGGCGACTCTCTACGAGCAAAAAACCGAAGAGATTTTACTTGATAATACTAATATTCTCTATGTGGCTTTAACTCGAGCTGAAGAGCAACTGTATGTAATTTCGAGAATGATTTTAAACAAAGCAGGAGAGGCTTCTGCAAACAACATGTCTTCTTTTTTTATATCTTTTTTAGAAAATCAAAAATTATTCAACCCCTCGGTATTTGAATATGAATGGGGAAATCCAAATAGAGTTTCTATTCCCAAAAACAACAAACGGGTATTGATACCCATACCTCAAATCGAAACAGAATTGAGCAGCAAAGCTATTAAAATTGCCCAGCGAGAATCGTTGATGTGGGGAACCAAGCAACAAAATGCTATAGCCTATGGGAATTTGATACATGAAATAGCATCCTACATAAAAACCAACATCGACATACCTAAAGCCGTTTTAAAAGGTATAGAAAATGGATTGATTACGGTATCACAATCAGACCTAATATCTCGTTTACTAAACGAAATTTGTTTTCATCCGGAATTGGAAGTTTTTTTTAGTACCCACAAGCAAGTTCGCAATGAGCAATCTATTGTTTCTCCATCGGGATATGAATTAAAACCCGATCGTATAGTCATAGACAATGAAAATCAAGCCTACTTGCTAGATTACAAAACCGGAGAAAAGACCACGAAACACGAACAGCAATTAAATTCTTATGCCAATTTGTTAAACGAGATGGGGTATACAGTAGTTAAAAAAGTATTGGTTTACATTGGTGATCATTTGGAAATAGTAACTTTGTAAAAAATAAGTTAAAACATGTACGGTAAAATTCAACAACATTTACAAAACGAACTTCAAGCCATTCAAGATAATGGTTTGTTTAAAAAAGAACGGATTATTACAACACCTCAAGGTGCCGAAATTCAAATAGCTACCGGAGAAAAGGTGTTGAATTTTTGTGCCAACAATTATCTAGGTCTTTCGTCACATCCCGATGTCGTTCAAGCAGCCAAAAATGCTTTAGACTCTCATGGTTTCGGAATGTCATCTGTGCGTTTTATTTGTGGTACACAAGATATTCATAAGGAATTAGAACAAAAAATAGCCCAGTTTTATGGTACCGAAGACACCATTTTATATGCGGCAGCATTTGATGCGAATGGAGGTGTTTTTGAGCCGCTTTTGGGAGAAGAAGACGCAATTATTTCGGATAGTTTGAATCATGCTTCAATTATTGACGGTGTTCGTTTGTGTAAAGCAGCTCGCTATCGCTATGAAAACAATAACATGGCCGATTTAGAACAACAACTTATTAAAGCCAATCAAGAAGGAAGACGGTTTAAGTTAATTGTTACAGATGGCGTTTTTTCAATGGATGGTCTTGTAGCACCTTTAGATAAAATATGCGATTTGGCCGATCAATATGATGCTTTAGTCATGGTAGACGAATGTCATGCTGCCGGATTTATTGGAGCTACCGGAAAAGGAACCTTAGAGGCCAAAGGAGTTATGGGGCGTGTAGATATTATTACCGGTACTTTAGGCAAAGCTTTAGGCGGTGCCATGGGAGGGTATACTACTGCCAAAAAAGAAATTATTGAAATTTTAAGACAACGTTCCAGACCGTATTTGTTTTCCAATTCATTGGCTCCCTCTATCGTTGGTGCTTCTTTGAAAGTTTTCGAATTGTTAGAAAAAGACACCAAATTGCGAGACCAATTGGAATGGAATACCAATTATTTCAAAAAAGGAATGAAAGCCGCAGGTTTCGATATTATTGACGGTGATTCAGCTATTGTTCCGGTAATGTTGTATGATGCCAAATTGTCTCAAATCATGGCGGATGAGTTGTTGAAAAAAGGGATTTATGTAATTGGGTTTTTCTTTCCTGTGGTTCCAAAAGACAAGGCAAGAATTAGGGTTCAGTTATCAGCTGCCCATACACAAGAACATTTAGACAAAGCAATCAAAGCCTTTACCGAAGTTGGAAAATCATTGAAAGTCATTTAATTTGGCTTACAATTCTTATTAAATTTTTAGGGTTTAGTTTTGTAGTTATTAGAAAACGCCTTATTTTTGCAATCAATTAACAATGTAGTGTAATCAAAACAAAAACAAGTATGAGACATCTTAACAAATTAGTTGTAGCTATCTTTATGTTTGCCGGGTTAACCTCTCAAGCACAAGATAAAAACAATCCTTGGGCATTAACCATCGGTACAAATGCTTTAGACGGAGGAAGAGTAAGTGCTGCTCAAAGCATTGAAAATCAATTTTCTGAGTATTTCAATGCCAATGATTTTTGGAGCTTTGTTCCATCAGTATCTTATTTAACAGTATCTAAGTATGTAGGAGATAATTTCTCTTTCGGTATTACTGGATCTTTTAACAAAATTACAAAATTCGTAAGCCCTAAAGTTGGTGGAGAATATGTAGTTACAAATCCTGAGTTTTTATATTATGGAATTGATGGTGCCATCAACTATAGTGTAGGTACTTTCTTCAAAACGTTAGAGCCATCTTTACACATTGGTGGAGGTTATACTTTCTTGGAAGATAACAGTGCCGGTACTGTAAACGGAGGTTTAGGATTAAACATTTGGTTCTCTGAAACTGTAGGTTTATCTTTACGTTCAACTTATAAGCATTCTTTCGAAGATGACAGAACGGTTATGCCATCTCACATGCAACATTTTGCAGGTCTTACTTTCAAATTTGGAGGTAAAGATACAGACGGTGATGGAATCTATGACAAAGACGATGCTTGTCCGGATACTTTCGGTTTAAAACAATTCAATGGTTGTCCTGATACAGATGGTGACGGAATCCAAGATAAAGATGATGCTTGTCCAGATACTTTTGGTTTAGCTGAATTCCAAGGATGTCCTGATGCTGATGGTGATGGTATTGCTGATAAAGATGATGCTTGTCCAGAAGTAAAAGGATTGAAAGAATTAAAAGGTTGTCCAGATGCAGACGGTGACGGTATTGCTGATAAAGATGACAAATGTCCTAACGAAAAAGGTCCAAAAGAAAACAATGGATGTCCATGGCCAGATAGAGATGGTGACGGAGTTCTTGACAAAGACGATAAATGTCCGGATGTAAAAGGAACAGTTGCAAATAACGGTTGTCCTGAAGTAACTGAGGAAGCTGTGAAAAAATTAAACGAGTTTGCTAAATCAATCTTGTTTGACACAGGAAAATCTACTATTAAATCAGGTTCTTTTGAAACTTTAGCGGCTATTAAAAATGTAATGAATGAATATCCTAATGCCAGATTTAGAATAGAAGGTCATACAGATAGCACCGGTAGATTAGCTACTAACGAAAGATTATCAAAAGAAAGAGCTGCTGCTGTTAAAGATTATTTAATTGCTAACGGTGTAGAAGCTTCTAGATTAGAGTCTGAAGGTTATGGTCCATCTAGACCAGTTGCTGATAACAAAACAGCTGCCGGAAGAGCACAAAACAGAAGAACTGAAGTTGTAGTTATTAAATAATTACAATTCAAATAAATGCAAAAAACGCTCCGATTTTCGGGGCGTTTTTTTATTTTTATACAATGAATTCAGAATCTTTTTTACATAAGGTAGCACAACAAATCCGAGTTAAACAACAAAACTCTTCAAATGAAGTGGTAGTAATACTACCCAATAAACGTGCTAGAGTTTTTTTGGTTAATGCCTTTAAGGATGTAATTCAGAAACCCACTTTTGTTCCTCAAATTCTTAGTGTTGAGGAGTTTATTCAAGATGTAGCCGGAATACGAAGTATAGATTCGGTTACTTTATTATTTGAATTTTTTGCCGTGTACAATGAAATTACCCCAAAAGAGGAATTGCAAACTTTTGAGCAATTTGCCAATTGGGCTAAAATTTTGATTCAAGATTTTAATGAAATAGACCGCTATCTTTTGGACCCAAATCACGTCTTTTCCTATCTCAAAGATATTGAGGCTATAAAAAGATGGAATTTAAATCCCGACGAAACCACACAACTTATTCAAAAATATTTGCATTTTTGGGAACAAATGCCCCATTATTACCATGCTTTTTATGCTCATCTTTTAGCCAAAGGTATAGGCTATCAAGGGTTGATTTACCGAGAAGCGGTAGAGAATTTACAGCATTTTACTCAATCCCAAAAAGATTCCTTTTTTTTATTTGCAGGATTTAATGCTTTAAATCAAGCCGAAGAGAAAATAGTACAACATTTACTATCTTTAGATAAAGCCCAAATTCTTTGGGATACAGAAGAAATTTTCCTTTCAGATTCCTTTCATGATGCAGGTTATTTTGCTCGAAAGATCAAGAAAAATTGGAGTTATTATAAAAGTCATCCTTACCAATGGATTTTTGATGCTTTTACAACGTCTAAAAATATTCAGGTAATTGGTACCCCAAAAACGATTGGCCAAGCAAAAATAGTAGGTCATATAGTTAAAGATTTACAGAAAGAACAATCTTTAGATCAAATAGCTATTGTTTTAGGGGAAGAAAACATGTTGATCCCTTTATTACATTCTTTACCGGAATCTGTTTCAAAACTTAACATTACGATGGGTTTCCCGGCTAAAAGTAATCCGGTTCAAATATTGATTTCAAATCTTTTTAGGATGCATCTTAATGCGGTTAAACGAAATCCGAAGGCTTACGTTTTTTACTATAAAGATATTTTAGACCTGTTACAGCATGCATTGGTAGAACCTTATATCTCCTCACAAAAGCTGATTCAAAGAATCAACCAAAATAACTATACGTTTATTACACACCATAGTTTCTCAGAAATTAGTCAAAATGACGAGCCCTATTTTTCATTGCTATTCTCCAAATGGTCTTCAAAACCTTTGGAAATCTTGGACCAATTAGGGGCTATTCTTTTGCACATCAAGTCTATTTTAAAGACAGAAAATGAAAGTGATCGAATTACATTAACATTTTTATACTCTATTTATAAGGTTTTGCAACAATTAAAAAATCATTGCGAAAATTATCCCTATGTAAACACCTTAGAGGGTTTGTTTGCCTTGTATAAACAAAGTGTAGATTTAGCCGAAGTTTCTTTTGAAGGCGAACCTTTGGAGGGCTTGCAAATAATGGGTGTTCTAGAAAGCAGGGTTTTAGATTTTAAAAATGTTATCATTACATCTTTAAACGAAGGTATTTTTCCGGCCGGAAAGTCTCAAAATTCATATATTCCTTTAGATGTCAAAAAAGAATTGGGTTTGCCTACCTATAAAGAAAAAGATGCCATTTATACCTACCACTTTTATCATTTACTCCAAAGAGCTCAAAATATTTTTCTTTTGTATAATACTGAATCCGAAGGATTAGATGCCGGTGAAAAGAGCAGATTTATCACTCAAATTGAAGTAGAAAAACACCCGAATCATAATTTAAGTCATCAAATTTACAATGCTATTCTCCCCGAAAAGCCTCATCAACCCATGATTATTGAAAAAACGGATAAAGTTGTCCTACGACTCAGAGAAATGGCAGAAAACGGATTTTCTCCTTCTACTTTAACCACTTATATCCGAAATCCAATTCAGTTTTATTTGCAAAGAATTTTGAAAATTTCCGAAGCAGATGAGGTTGAAGAAAGTATTGCTGCCAATACTTTAGGAACCATTATTCACGGTACTTTGGAAGCGTTATATCGTCCTTTTTTGAATCAAAAGATGAAAGTTTCAATGATTGAAAGCATGTTACAACTTCTGGACGAGGAAGTAGCTCATCAGTTTAAAAAAGAATACAAAGAAGGTGAAATTTCTAAAGGCAAAAATTTGCTGGCCTTTGAAGTTGCCAAAAGAAATGTTTTCAACTTTTTGCAATTGGAGAAAAGATTACTTCTAGAAGGTGATGATTTAGAAGTTTTGTTTTTGGAGCAAAATTTTGAATTCGATTGGGTTGATAATCGCTTGCCTTTTCCCATTAAAATTAAAGGAAACGTAGACCGTATTGAACGACGAAACGGGGTTTTGAGAATCATAGATTACAAAACCGGAAAAGTGGAACAAAGTAGTTTATGCATTGACTTTTGGGACGAATTAACCTCTGATATCAAGTATGATAAAATCATTCAATTGTTGTGTTACGCTTTGATGATACGGCCTTATTTTCCGGATAAATTTGTGGAGGTTGGTATTGTTTCGTTTAAAAATCTAAAAGTCGGTTTTATGCCATTCCAAATAAAAGAAGACAAAAAAGGAATAGCACAATCGGTAGACGAGACTGTATTGTTAGAATTTCAAACGCAGTTAGTTCAACTTATTCTTGAAATTTTCAACATTGAAATTCCTTTTCAAGAACGAATAGTTTAATTCACTATCACTTAATTTTTTTTAAAAATGCCATTAAGACTATTTTCAATTCGTCTTGATTCTCAATATGGCTCATATGACCATCAGGGAAAGTTACCAAATCTACTTTAGTGTTTTCAATTTGATCTAAGTTGTCTTCATAATTTAAAACACCGTCTTTTTTTCCTAAAATCAACAGCATTGGGTAGGGAGCAAAATGAAGAATAACCTCTCTGTCTTTTCTGATTTTCATGCCTTCTAAAGCAGCAACAATACCTTGAAGTGATGTTTTTAAAGCTTCTTGACGAACGTTTTCAATGATTTCCTCCAATCGTTCCCTATTGTCTTCACTGAATAAATTACCGATAGACATGCGAACAAAAGCAGTGTAGTTTTGTTTTACAGCCATAATGGCTCGGTCTCTGTTGATTTTGCGTTCCTCGCTATCAGCACGTGAAGTTGAATTTAACAAAACCAAACCTTTCATGTATTCCGGATACAATTCGGCGAAAGCCAAAGCAACATAGCCACCCATCGAATGCCCAATAAAAATTGCTTTCCTGATTTTAAGTTCGTGTAAAACGTAATGAACCATATCGGCTTGATCTTCCATGGTGTGAATGTATCCTAGACTTTCGGAGGCTCCATGACCCAATAAATCTAGGGCAATGACTCGATGTTTCTTTGAAAATTCAGGAATAAAAGCTTCCCACATTGATAGGTTTTCCAAAAAACCGTGTAACAAAACAACAGCGGTGCCTTTTCCGATATCGCTGTAATTGATTTTGGTGTTTTTGTAGAGAAAGGATTTCATTGTAGCAAAAATAGATTTTACCGCTAATTCGCGAATTAATTTTTCTTAAATATGTATTTCAAAAAACGACTCACATTTCTGCAAGCCGTTTTTTAAACTTTTAAACCAATCTAAGCATTCATAATCGATTCAATCTCTTCCACCTCAATCGGAATATTTCGCATCAAATTATACGGTTCGCCGGTTTTTTGAATAACTACGTCGTCTTCCAATCGTATACCAAAACCTTCTTTGGGGATGTAAATCCCAGGTTCCACCGTAAAAACCATGTTGGCCTGCATGGGTTCATGCAATAATCCATAATCATGCGTGTCTAATCCCAAATGATGCGAAGTACCGTGCATGAAATACTTTTTATAGGCTGGCCATTCCGGATTTTCGTTTTGCACATCTGCTTTGTCCAAAAGGCCCAAACCTAACAATTCCGAAGTCATGATTTTACCCACTTCTACATGGTATTCTTTCCATAATGTACCGGGAACCAACATTTTTGTAGCTTCATTTTTCACCCGTAAAACGGCATGGTACACTTCTTTTTGTCTTTCTGTAAAACGACCGGAAACCGGAATCATTCGCGTCATATCACTGGAATAATTGGCATATTCCGCACCTACATCCAACAAAATCAAATCGCCTGCTCGGCATTGTTGGTTGTTTTCAATGTAATGCAACACATTGGCATTGTTCCCCGAAGCAATAATGGGTGTGTATGCAAAACCTTTGGAACGATTGCGTAAAAATTCATGAGCAAATTCGGCTTCAATTTCATATTCCATGACATTTGGCTTCACAAACGATAATACCCTTCTGAACCCTTTTTCGGTAATATCACACGCTTTTTGAAGTAAATCAATTTCTTCGCTTTCCTTTACAGAACGTAAACGTTGCAAAATCGGATTGCTTTTTTCTACTTTATGAGCCGGATAATTTTCTTTCCACCATTTTACAAATCGGGCTTCTCGTGTTTCGGTTTCTAGGGTTGCACGATAATGTTCATTGGTATTGATATACATTGTTTCGGCATAAGCCATAACTTCTTTCAAAATTTTCTGAAAATCGGTCAACCAATACACGGTTTTAATGCCGGAAACTTCATAGGCTCGTTCTTTGGTCAATTTTTCACCTTCCCAAACGGCAATGTGTTCATTGGTTTCTCTGAGAAATAAAATTTCTCTTAAATGGGGATACTGTGCATCCGGAAAAAGAAGCAATATACTTTCTTCTTGATCCACCCCGGATAAATACAGAATATCTCGATGTTGAGCAAATGGTAAGGTAGAGTCTGCACTTACCGGATAAATGTCGTTAGAATTAAAAACGGCAACGCCATTGGGTTTCATTTGAGCAGTAAATTTAGCTCTGTTTTTGATATATAAATTGCGATCAACAGGATGGTATTTCATAATAGGATGAATAAATGATGTAAAAACCAAAATTACTAAGATTAGAGCGATTTGAAGTTAATTCGACTCTAAAATTTTGTTAACCGTTCATTTATAACTAAATTTCCCTACTAAAAAAATCTCAGAATGAATCGAATTATACTTTCCTCATTGTTTTTGTTTTTGAGTTGCTTTTTGTGGTCTCAAAATACCCCTATAACCCCAAAGGCTTCATGGGTTCAAAATATTGCTTTTGAAAGTGTTGGTCCCACCATCATGAGCGGTAGAGTAGTTGATGTAGAAGTTAATCCCGATAATTCAACAGAATTTTACGTAGCTTATGCTTCCGGAGGATTATGGTATTCCAACAATAACGGGATGAGCTTTTTACCTGTTATGGACTCTGCACCAACCAATAATGTTGGAGAAATTGCGGTAGATTGGAAAAATGGAGTCTTGTGGGTGGGAACGGGAGAACACAATGCTTCTCGATCTTCTTATGCCGGAATCGGAATTTTGAAATCTACCGATAAAGGAAAAACATGGAAAAATATGGGCTTAACCGACAGTCATCACATTGGGAAAATTGAATTAAATCCCAACAACCCCAATGAGATTGTAGTTGGTGTAACCGGACATTTGTATTCTAAAAACAAAGAACGCGGGATATACAAATCTACAGATGGCGGTAACTCCTGGAAACAGACTTTATTTATTGATGATGAAACCGGAATTATTGATGTTTCTGTTTCGCCCAAAAATTTCAATATTCAATATGCTGCCGCTTGGAAAAAAGACAGAAAAGCATGGAATTTTTTGGGTAACGGTTCTACTTCCGGAATTTACAAAAGTGAAGATGGAGGCAGTTCTTGGCAATTGATTTCTACTGAACTTAGCGGTTTACCAACAGGTGAAGGCGTTGGACGAATTGGCTTGGCGGTTTATGATAATGATATTGTATATGCTGTACTGGATAACCAGAACAGAAGACCTGTAAACAACACAAACAAAACGTCATTGCCAGAGATGTTTAGTGTGCCGGGGGATGTTTTTTTGCAAATCCCGGATAAGGAAATGAATTCGTATCTAAAGAAACAAGGCTACACAGAAAAATACAGAGCTCAAAATTTAAAAAACTTAGTAAACGAGGGGACCATGAAACCTGAGGAAGTTAAGAAGGTGGTTTTAGATGCCAACAAAGCCCTTTTTGAAACAGAAGTTATAGGTGCCGAAGTATATAAATCTAACGATGGTGGAAAAACGTGGCAAAAAACCCATTCTGATTTTATAGACGATTTTTATTATTCTTATGGATATTATTTTGGTAGGATTGCGGTAGATTTAAATAATTCTAATAAAATTTACCTTTCCGGCGTACCGGTTTTAAAGTCGGATGATGGGGGAAAAACTTTTGTTTC
>JANJWE010000082.1 GCA_024709705.1 Flavobacterium sp.
ACATCTTCAAAAATTCGCAATAAAAAAATAACAAAAAGTGAAACCAAAAAAGAAGCCAAGGCACCAATGATTAAACGCTTTTTGGTAAATCTATCCTTTTTAAAATACGCATCTAATGTGTTAAAAATAAAACTATTGGCATAATACAAAGTATATCCGTAAAGCAAACAGTACCCCAAGTTCACCAAAAGATAGTAATCCATATTGATTTTTCCACCTGATAGAAATCGAATTAAAATCAATACGAGAAAAACACCCAAACTAATCCAAGTAGCTCTTGGAAACTCTTTGATATACTTTTGCATAGTTTCTATTTTTTACAAGATTTTGCAATTTCTTGTGCCCGTTCCAACCCCCAATTGGGATGAAAAACCGATTGAGGTTTAAAAGTAGCAAAAAGTTCAATTGCTTTTTCAATTTGTGCACAGATTGGTTTGGTATCGGTTCCGAAAAAACGTGCAGAACCCATTTCAAATTCGGCTTTGCCTAAAACTACACGAGGATTATTAGGTTCAATTTGTTCTGCTTTCCCATACAATTCCATGACTTTTCCAGATAATTTCATACCGTTGGTCATAGGGTCAAAAGCAATCCAAGCCGTATGAATCATGGCTTGCATGACTAACAATTCAGCATGGTTTGGATATTTGTTCAACTCAACGTCTAATGCGGACTGTGCTTTTGATAGCAAAGCATTCATTTGTTCTTTGTCTTTGGTAGCAAAAGCTGTTGTGGTGTTCACTAAAGCTACATAATAATTGGGCAACCAGTTTTCTTTTTCAGCAGAAGCAATTCGTTCAAACATGGCTGAAGCTTCTGTGTTTTTTCCTTCTCCCCACAGAGCGAAAGCTTTTCCCATTCCTTGCTCAAATTGACCTTGTGAGAATACTTGTGATGTCACAAATAAAACGAGGGTAATGATAATTTTTGTCATAATTTTAATTTTTTAGATTGTTAGATAATTAGATTTTTTGATTTCTAGATTGTTCGTTTTTTGAATTTTGATATTGATATTGATTTTTGATATTGATTTTTGATATTGACATTGATTTTCTGATTCAAATTTCTACTGAAATACTCACTTTTAAAAAAGAGTTTGACTGAACTGTTGATTTTTGAGGATGAATTGTTTTTCTGAAATGCTCAGCTTACAAATTCTCCAATTGATTCGTTTTCTTATAATCGCTAATCGTCCAAAAGAAACCTATAAAAAAGAAACGATCGGCAGGTTGACCAATGGCTCTACGTTGAAATTGACCATTCATGTCGGGTGAATTGGCATATTGATACCCAAATACATTATCCGTTCCAATGATGTTGGAAACTGAGAAATACAATATCTTTTGCTGCGAAAGCAAATACGCCCAATTGAAACTCAGATTTTGAAAAGCTTTGGTTTTACCGTTCATGAATGGGGCTTCATTCGGATTGTTATACGGACGACCGGAATTGACAACATAAGAAAAACCAATTTGCGACTTCCAATTTTCAATCCAATGTTTGGTAACAATTGACAAGGTGTGATCCGCTACAAAACTGGGTGTGACTGAGTTGGGAAAATTCATATAATCTCGCTCGGTATCGATGTACGAATACGAAACCCAATAATCGGTGTTTTTGAAGGTTTTATTATCTCGCCAAAAAACATCAATTCCTTTGGCAAAACCGGAGCCATCGTTGCTGAAAACCGAATTAAATTGAGCCATTTCGGTATCAAATTTTACTAAATCATCGTATTTTTTATAATACGCTTCCGCTCTAAATAAACGTCCATCCTTATGATGTTGAAAATTTAATATATAATGACTTGCTTTTTCCGATTGAAAATCAGCTGAATATTTGATGTAATCTGCTCTTGGCGTTTGAACAAAGTCGCCATAAGCGAAGGAAAACTGACTGTTTTTTGAAACTTTGTAGGCAAAAGAAGCTCTTGGCGAAATTCGAAATTCATCCAACAAACTGTTTTGAGAAGCCCTTACTCCTATTTTCATGGCTAACTTTTTATTGAAGAAAATATCTGATTCTGCAAAAGCAGCTGCGATAGCATTTTGATAACCAACGTTAAATGATTGACCTTCAAATTCAGTGAATTTTTCATCAAAATCAGTTACAAAATAATCCGCTCCGGCAGTAACTTTGATTCGTTCTGTGAGTTTCTTTCCCACTTTCATTTTTAGATGAAGAGCATTTTCATCATTTTCAACTTGGTCTGAATTGATTCCGATTTTATTCACACCTAAACCATAACTTATTCCGGTATGAAGATTCCAATTATCGCCAAAAGTTCCTTTATATGAAGCATTTCCATAAAAATTATCGTTTCGCAAATCAAAACGCACTTTTTCCAGCTGATTGATATCTTCTTGATTGATGTCAAATTGAGCCACATCAAAAGCTCCATAAATTTTTAACAATCCGTTTTTAAACTGATAACGATAGACCATTTCTCCTGCTAACGATTGATACGGTTTATTCCAATCTACTGCTTGTGGAATTAATTTTTGATAGGGCTCCAAGTTGATATATGCCGCATTAAACGTCAATGAATTTTTATCCCATTTTTGCGTATTTCCGATTCCTAATCCAACGGTCATTAACGATATATCGGTTTGTTCTTGTGTTGGTTCATCAATGGTGTTTAAAGTCAAAACACTTGAGAGAGCTTCACCAAATTCGGCACTGTAACCACCTGTTGAAAACGAAATGCCATTAAATAAGAACGGTGAAAAACGACCGCGAGTAGGTAAATTCTGTGCAGTTGCTCCATACGGTTGGGCTACCCGAAGTCCGTCCACAAACGTTTGGGTTTCATCGGCTTCACCGCCACGCACAAATAAGCGACCGCTTTCACCAACGGTTTGCGTTCCCGGAAGTGTGTTTAAAGCCGCAATAATATCACCGGCAGAACCGGCAGTGGTTACAATATCCAACGGTTTTAATACGGAAACGCGGGCTTTATCTCCGGCTTCAAACGTTCCGGCAGATACAATCACAGCATCCAAAGCATTCACACTTTCTCTGAGTTTGATGGTTTGATTTTTAAAATTGGAAACCTCAATTTGTTTTTTAAATGTTTCAAAAGAAAGAAAACTCACAATCAAAACTTTCGTACCCGTTTCGGAAGTATTGAATTTAAAATTTCCGTTTTCATCGGAAGAAGCTCCATCATACGTTCCTTCTAAATAAATATTGGCACCGGGAATAGCGATACCTTTTTCATCGGTAATTTTTCCTGAAATTTCGGTTTGAGCCAAACTTTGAATTGCAATTACAAAAAGCAAAAAAGAAATTAGTGTTTTCATGGGATTGATTTTGATGAAGCAAAATTGGTTTAAGCCCATGCTGAAAAAAATAAAATGTTACTGAAATGTGAAATTTCAAAGATGAATTGTAATACATAAGAACTTTTAGTATCTTTACTAGGTATGAATGCATTGGTAAAAATTATTGTAATTGTCATGTTCTCTTTGATTTCATTTCTTGTTTGTGGACAAGAGAACACTACTACTGCCTATTTTCAAAGCACTTCTTTTATGACATCAAAAAACAATTTAAATGAATTGGTTACAGATGAATTAACAACTTTGAAACCGAAAAATTTGGAGATTTTACAAAGTTTTGAACCCGAGAAATATTTGCAAGTTAACATCCCTAAAATTTACACTGAAAAACAAAACTTATTTTATACTAAAAATGAATTCACGGGAATGTACAATGTGTATAACACTTCATATGATGAAGTTCGATTATACCAAAGTTACCCTTCCTATTTTGACTTTTCACCTACATGTTTTATGCCAGGACCTGTTACCAATGGAACAGCAGGTGATTTATTTAGTGCAATAGTTCGCTCTTTTTTATCTGAAGCCGATTTGAAATTCAAAATAGGTAAAAGACATACCTTCACTTTTTTTTAATGAATCCAAAAATCCAAATCACCAAAACCGAATTGTTATCCGACAATTGGTATTTACTTAACAAAGTTACCTTTGAATTTACTCCCGAAAAAGGTGAACCTGAAATACAACGTAGAGAAGTTTATGATCGTGGAAATGGTGCTGCCATTTTATTGTACAACAAAGCAAAACAAACGGTTATTTTAACGCGTCAATTTCGATTACCCACTTTTTTGAACGGAAATGAAAGCGGTATGATGATTGAAGTTTGTGCCGGACTTTTAGACGAAAAAAATCCCGAAGATTGCATCAAACGGGAAACCGAAGAAGAAACCGGCTATCGTATTCAAGACGTAAAAAAAGTTTTTGAAGCCTACATGTCGCCCGGTGCAGTTACAGAAATTTTATACTTTTTTACAGCCGAATACCAACCCGAAATGAAAGTAAGCGAAGGTGGCGGATTGGCCTCAGAACATGAATATATAGAAGTCTTGGAACTCGATTTTAACCAAGCATTAAAAATGGTTTATTCAGGAGAAATTAAAGATGCCAAAACGATAATGTTGTTATTACATGCCAAAAGTGAAAATTTACTATGAAACTAAATAAAGTACATCATATTGCTATTATTGCTTCCAATTATGAAGTATCTAAAAAATTTTACAATCAAATTTTAGGACTAAAAATTATTCGTGAAGTTTATCGCAAAGAACGGGATTCCTTCAAATTGGATTTAGCCTTACATGACCATTATGTGATTGAATTGTTTTCATTTCCTAACCCACCCAAACGTCCTTCAAGACCTGAAGCAGTTGGGATGCGACACTTGGCCTTTGAAGTTGATAATTTGGACGAGACTATCGCTTTTCTTAATTCTAAATCTATATTTTCAGAACCCATTCGCATAGATGAATTTACCGGAAAACGATTCACTTTTATTCAAGATCCGGATGCTTTACCCATCGAATTCTATGAAAAATAATTCCCTTTTGGTTCTTTAAATCTTATCAACAAAAAACATTTCTATCGTCTTAAATAGTAAATAATCGTTACTTTTGCCTTCCGTAAAAATGCAACGAAGATGATTTACAAATTACGAGTTATACTCGACAACGAAGACGATGTTTTTAGAGATTTGGCAGTAGAGAGTTCAGATTCTCTGGAAGATTTACACAATGTTATTGTCAATGCTTTTGGTTTTGACGGTAATGAGGTAGCTTCTTTTTATACTTGTGATGACAACTGGAACCAAGAAGATGAGATACCCCTTTTTGATACCGGAGATGTTCCCGGAGAAATGCGAATTATGAGCGATTTTATCTTGGAAGATTTATTGTATGAAAAACAAACTAAAATAATTTACGTTTACGACTTCTTAAATATGTGGACCTTCTTGGTGGAGTTAGCCGCCATAGAAGAAAAACAAGTGGGAGTTACTTACCCGGAATTATTATACTCACACGGACTCATGCCAATTGGTGAAAACAACATCAATTTTGAAGCCGATGAGGATAATTTATTTTCAGATTTTGAAGATGATTTGGATGAAGATGATTTGGATATGTTTGACGGAGACGATTCGTTTGAAGATTTTGGTTTTGAAGAAAACTGGAATTAATTTAAAGGTGCTGAGTTACTAAGGTTCTTAGGAACTGAGGTTTGGAAATGTTGCTAAAATTGTATTAATTTGTGACTCAATTATAAACCATACAATTTTTATTATGAGCACATTCAAAGACCTTTTAATTTGGCAAAAAGCCATGAATTTAGTAACCAAAATCTATCAGACTACTAAATTATTCCCAAAGATGAGCAATTTGGATTAACATCTCAAATTAGAAGAAGTTCAATCTCAATTCCCAGTAACATTGTCGAGGGTTTTGGAAGGTAAGGAAAGAATGATTATTTAAAATTCCAAAACATTCCTTTAAGTTCCTTATTTGAAATGCAAACCCAAATTGAAATTGCTAAAAACATAAACTATTTAAATGAAACTGATTTTAATAATCTTTATGAAGATTCAAGAGAACTTGAAAGAATGTTA
>JANJWE010000100.1 GCA_024709705.1 Flavobacterium sp.
CAATTTATCGGTTTCCTTTGGGGGTACGTATTTGTTTGAAGAAGTTACTTTTCGTTTGGGAGCTGGCGATAGAGTAGGATTGGTGGGGAAAAATGGTGCCGGTAAATCTACCATGCTCAAAATTTTGTCGGGCGATATGAAACCCGATTCCGGGAGTATTGCCACGGAAAAGGAAATCAAAATGGGTTTTCTTCGACAAGATATTGATTTTGAACAAGGGAGAACGGTTTTGGAAGAAGCATATCAAGCCTTTGAAGACATTAAACGAACTGAAAAGCGTATAGAAGAAATCAACCATCAACTGGCTACAAGAACCGATTATGAAAGTCAGTCTTATTCTGAATTAATTGACGAATTAAGTGATGTAACCCATCATTACGAAGTGTTGGGAGGTTATAATTATGTGGGAGATACCGAAAAAATTCTTTTAGGTTTAGGTTTCAAACGAGAAGAATTTAACAACGCAACCGAAACCTTCTCCGGAGGTTGGCGAATGCGAATTGAATTGGCTAAATTACTTTTGCAATCCAATGACATACTTTTACTTGATGAGCCTACCAACCACTTAGATATAGAAAGTATCATTTGGCTTGAGAGTTTTCTGCGAAATTTCCCCGGAGTGGTAGTGATTGTTTCTCACGATAAAATGTTTTTGGACAATGTAACCAATCGAACTATCGAAATTTCCCTCGGAAAAGCCTATGATTTCAATAAACCGTATTCTCAATATCTGGTTTTAAGAGAAGAAATTCGCGAAAAACAATTGGCTACTCAAAAAAACCAACAAAAGAAAATTGAAGAAACTGAGAAATTAATCGAAAAATTCCGTGCCAAGGCTTCCAAAGCTTCTATGGCTCAATCCTTAATTAAAAAATTGGATAAAGTAGAACGCATTGAAGTAGATGAAGACGATAATTCGGTTATGAATATTTCTTTCCCGGTGTCACAAACTCCCGGAAGAGTAGTAATAGAAGCCGATCATGTGACCAAAGCTTATGGCGATAAAACCATTTTAAAAGATATTTCTCTATTGGTTGAACGAGGGAGTAAAATTGCTTTTGTGGGTCAAAACGGTCAAGGAAAATCTACTTTTATTAAAGCTATTGTAAACGAATTCAAATATGAAGGCAGTATAAAACTGGGACACAATGTTCAGTTGGGTTATTTTGCTCAAAACCAAGCTGAATATTTGGATGGAGAAAAAACATTACTAGACACCATGATTGAAGCTGCAACCGATACGAATCGTTCTAAAGTTCGAGATATGTTGGGGGCTTTTTTATTCCGGGGTGATGATGTTGAGAAAAAAGTAAAAGTGCTTTCCGGTGGTGAAAGAAATCGTTTGGCTTTGTGTAGATTATTGCTACAACCCATCAATGTTTTGTTAATGGATGAACCCACCAATCACTTAGATATTAAATCTAAGAATGTATTAAAAGCAGCTCTTCAAAAGTATGAAGGAACCTTACTTTTGGTATCACACGATCGTGATTTCTTGCAAGGAATGGCCAATGTAGTATATGAATTTAAAGACCAAAAAATTAAAGAGTATTTGGGTGATATTAATTTCTTCTTAGAGCAACGAAACGTTATAAATATGCGTGAAATTGAAAAGAAAGATGTGGTTTCAACTTCAATTTCTAAAGAAAACAAGTCGGTTTCTTATGAAGATCAAAAGAAAACCAAATCCCTTCAAAATCGTTTAAGTAAAATTGAAAGCCAAATCAAACAATTGGAAATCGATATTCAAAACGATGATAAAGCCTTAGCTTCAAATTATGATAAGCATATTGAAGATGCAAACTTCTTTGTGGCTTACAATAAGAAAAAGCAAGAACTCGATAAATTGTTAGAAGATTGGGAAACGGTGCAAATCGAAATTGAAACGCTGCAATAGTAAGTAAAGTGAATCGGAAAAATCTACATTTGTTAATATCAGTGGCTATTGTAATTCCTGCAGCCCTTTTTTACGGTTGGAATCCGGAATATGTTTTGCCGTATTTTTTTGATTTTGAAGTAAAAACAACTGATTTAAAAAGTGTTTTTCGTGCAATTTTGGGACTTTATCTTTCCTTTAGTTTGCTCTGGATTTTGGGAATCATGAAGTCAAATTTTTGGAAAGTTGCCACGCTATCCAATGGTTTTTTTATGAGTGGTATCGCTATTGGCAGATTACTCAGTCTGGTATTTGATGGAGAATCTTCAGATTTATTTTTTTATGGTTTTTTTGGGGAGGCCATTTTGGCCTGTTTTGCCTTTTATCAATTTAAAAAATACGCCAAATCTATTTAAACGGATTGCGTTCTTTCCACTCAGTTTTAGGTTCTAAGTAGCAGAATAATTGTTTCATTCTTCGGTTTATAAAAGAGTTAGAGTGCTCAATAAATCCAAACATTTCTTGTGGTTTTGCCCCAACAGAACTTTTTATCTCTAAGGCTGTTCGTGCAAAAACAATTTCTTTAAATCCTTTGTTTATAGAATAGGCAATCATATCGTACAACATGTTTAAATACAACATTTTTTCTCGTTGTATAGACTCGTTATACCCTAAAAAATAAGTGTCCATTTGGTAGCCATTTTTGATTAATGTATTAAAACCTATAAGTTTTTGATTGTCAAAATAGCCGTAAAATAGAAAGTCATCTTTAAGGTTTTTTTTCATGACTTTAAAATGGTTTTTGGGAAGAAAAAAAGTATTAAAGGGTGCGTTTTGAGCTACATGATGATACAAGTCGTAAATTGTATCTTCAAGGTTATGTATTTCTTCCAAATTGAGTTTACGCTTTTGAATCCCGTCTCCTTTTTTGCGACATCTTTTGTATTGGTCACGGTATTTCTTACTCAGTGCATTGAGGTAATCTTCAAAGTTATGCCATTCATTGCACGAACAAAAAATCATGTTGGGCTGTGTCGAAAACAAATACAAAGCTTCAAAATTATCCGAAGGGAAATGAGTTAAATCGTCTTTCTCAAAGTCTTTAAAGGTGGTAATATGAACCGGTAAACCTGCTTTTTTTAGTTTGTGTTTGAGTTCAAGACTCACTTCAAAAAGTGTTTGAATTACAAGCGTTTTATTCGCATTGATTTCAAAAGCAAAAGCATTTTGACCTGTTAGCATATTATTGCCTATAAAAAGAACATGCGAACAAAACTTTTTAAACATAAAATTGCGAATACTTGTTTTGATACAGCGGTCTCTTTCTCCAAAGGTTTCCAGTAGATTCAAGTTTAAAAACTGGCTTAAAGCGATTCCTATAAGTTGCGATTGGTCAAAAACACCTATAAAAAAGCACTTCATATTTTGCGGTGGAGCATCTTCTAAAATTTTCAAATACCTTTGGGATAAAAAGATATTGGAACGAGCCAATTCATCCCAACCTTCGGGTAAATGAGCTGTTTTTTCGTAAATAATGTAAGAGTAGGTAGTTTTCAAATTAAAAAAATCGCTCCACAAATGTAGAGCGATTGTACTATAATAAAATGTTAAACTATACCCAACCGCACAAAAGAGCACCCATGAGTGTCATTACCAGAGTCCAATATCCGGTGTGTATTAGTATATATTTCCATGTTCGGCGTTCAAAAAGACCATTAATAGCAATCAAGGGGAAAGCTATGAACAGACCCGACATAAAGCCGTGTAAGGCACCGTGTTTAAACGTTCGGAATGCCATGCCGTAATCATTCATAAAGGCGGTATAGGAGGGAAGTGCGTTTTCTACAAATTGAGGTCCGCCAATCATTCCTAAAGGGCCAAATTGGTGTATACAAAGCATTTGAAGGAGTAAAGCCAACATCACAGAAAACACATAAGTTAATCCGAAAATTTTGAGCATACTGCCCTTTTTCAAATCTTCTTCAGAAAGACCGGTTTCTTTCATCCAAGCTTTAGCAAAAAATACAGGGCTATACCACAATGACCCAATGATTAAAGGGATAATTGCGGAAACAAAAACTGCAATAAAATTTATTTCCATAAAAAAAGGTTTTGGTTAGTCTATCAAATGTAACACAAAACCTTTAAATTTTACTAATCAAATGGCAATTAATCACTTTACAGTTAAACTTCCTGCCAATTCTTTTAAATTGATTTCAGTTAGTTTTACAGTCAATTCGGCATTGTTTAATCGCATCACAGCGTTGGTATAGTTTTCTTGAGCGGTACGAAATTCAACAGTAGAAATGGTGCCAATTTTAAACTTTTCTAAAGTAATATTCAGATTTTGTTTGGCAATAGTTTCATTTTGTCTTTCTAAATCTAAAAGGGCTAGACTAGAAAGGTAGGTTTGAAATAGAACGGCAACTTGACTTTGTATGGATTGTTTTTGTTGTTCAATTAAAAATTGAGAATTCTCAAGTTGAATTTTGGCTACTTTTTCATTACGATTTTGATTGAAGCCGTCAAAAATATTCAACGTAGCTGTAAATCCATAATTGATGTTTCTACCGGTTGATTCTGTAACGAACCCAAATGGAGTTTGAGAGCGAACCAGATTATACCCCGAGGTTAAAGTCACTACAGGGTATCGGTTAGCTTTTACTTGTTTCAATTCATACTCCTGAATTTTTTGATTAATAAATTGAATTTGGAGTTGTGGATTTTGTTGTAAAGCCAATTCGTTTATTTCATCAAACTTCAAAGTTTGGTCAAGTATAAGTTTTGTATCTACTTTAAAATCGAATTGCGGGGGTTGAACGAGTAGTTGATTCAATTGTACTTTGGCAATTTGGAATTGCTCTTGAAGTGTTAAACGTAAAGATTTATCGGTATTTAAATCTACTTCGGCATTTAGAACTTCTAATTTTGAAGCTTTTCCTATCGTAAAACGGTTTTGAGCGGTTTTTAATCGAAACTCAGACACCGAAATAATGCTGTCTATATTTTGAATTTGTTTTTGAAGGTTTACCAATTGAAAATAAGTTTCATATACTTCACTCAAACGAGTTAATATTCCTACTCGTAGTTCGGATTCACTGAGTTTTATACTTTCTTTTAATTGTTTATTGCGAGCAAACATTCTGAATCCATCAAAAATAGTCCATTCTAACCCAACGCCATAGTTAATATTGATGTTTTGAGCTCCATCAATTTCTACATTTTCACCATTAGCAAAGGTTTGATCAATATTCAAAATGGTATTGTTGTTGGTAATAATTCCGTTTACTCTGGGAAGCATACCTGCATTCCCTATAGATTGGTTTTCAGATGCTATTCGAACCTCGTTTTTAGCAATTTTGAGATCAAAATTATTTTCTAAACATTTCTCTATTGCACTTTCAAGAGTTAGTAATTCTTGTGCATTGCTTTGGGTAAAAGAAATATTAAAAATCAGGATTAAATAAAATACGTTTCTCATGATTTTAATTTACAGGGATGATTCTTTATCATATTGGTCCAAGGTTTGTGCATCGTAAAGATGCTTTTTCTCTCTAGACCACATTAAATATACTGCCGGAATAACATATAAGGTTAAAATTAATGAAAATACAGTTCCACCTACAATTACAATACCCATTCCCATTCTGCTTTGCGATGCAGCACCAAGTGAAACAGCAATTGGCATTGCTCCCAAAGCTAGGGTTAAACTTGTCATCAAAATCGGTCTTAATCTAGATTCTGAGGCTTTGACCACCGCTTCGTACTTAGAAAGACCTTGTTCTCGCAATTGATTGGCAAATTCTACGATTAAAATTCCGTTTTTAGTAACAAGACCAATGAGCATTACAGTACCAATTTGACTAAAAATATTCCAAGTTTGATCAAAAAGCCAAAGTGAAAATAAGGCTCCGGCTACTGCCATTGGAACAGTTAGAATGATAATCATTGGGTCTACAAAACTTTCAAATTGACCGGCTAATATCAGGAAAATTAAGAGTAAGGCAAGACCAAAAGCAAAAAGCGTATTTGAGTTACTTTCGGCAAAATCTCTCGATTCACCACCTAAATCGGTTGTGAAAGTATCGTCTAACACTTTTTCTTTGATGCGTTCCATAGCTGCGATACCATCACTGATACTTTTACCGGGGGCCAGACCGGCAGATACGGTGGCCGACATGTATCGGTTGTTGTGAAATAATTGAGGAGGACTACTTTGTTCGTCAATTTGGACTAAATTGTCTAGTTGTACCAATTCTCCCGTAGCGTTTCTTACATACAGTGAAGCGAGGTCTAAAGGTTGATCTCGGTCTTTTTTATCAAATTGACCAATAACTTGGTATTGTTTTCCATTCATAATAAAATAACCAAATCGCTGCCCACTTAAGGATAACTGAAGTGTTTGGGCTACATCCATTACAGAGATTCCCATAGATTCTGCCTTTTCTCTATTGATGGTAACATAAATTTCGGGTTTATTAAATTTTAAGTTAACATCAGTAATCGAAAAAGTGGGATCTTGAGCGGCTTCTTCCATAAATTGCGGAATTTTTTCCTCCAATTTTTCAAAGTTTTTTGCTTGTATGATAAACTGAATGGGCAATCCACCTCTTCTGTTTACAGAAATTGTAGGTTGTTCCGAAACCGTAGTTTTGGCATCTGTGAATCCTTTTGTCCATTGGGTAAGTTTTGCAGCTACATCTTTTTGAGCGTTTTCTCTTTCTTCGGGGTCAACCAATGAAATTCGGGCAAAACCTCTATTTACAGCACCAACTCCAAAACCGGGAGAGGTTACTATTAAGCTTACTTTCTTTTCCGGAATTGAATCCGTTATTAACTCGGATAGATTTTGCATAAAGCGATCCATATAATCGTAGGTAGCTCCTTCTTGTCCGGTTACATTTACCAATATCATACTGCGATCATCATAGGGTGCGGTTTCCTTTTGTAAGGAGGTATAAAAGTAAAAGGATATTCCTAAGCAAAACAGTAAAATAGGAAAACTCAACCATTTTCGTTTCATAAAACCTTCTAAAGAACGGGCATAACTTTTGTTGAGATTTTCATAAAAAGGTTCTGTTTTTTCATAAAATTTGGATCGCTTTTGTTTGCCGCCTTTCATCAAATAGGCATTAAGCATAGGGGTTAAACTCAAGGATACAAAAGCAGAAATTAACACGGCCGCTCCAATAACAATTCCAAACTCCCTAAAGAGTCGGCCTACAAATCCTTCTAGGAATATGATAGGAAGAAAAACAGCTGCAAGTGTAACAGAGATAGATATTACTGCAAAAAATATTTCATTAGAACCCTTGATAGCGGCTTCTTTTGGAGACATACCTTCTTCTACTTTTTTAAAGATGTTTTCGGTTACTACAATTCCATCATCCACAACCAAACCGGTAGCCAAAACAATAGCAAGAAGCGTTAAAACATTTATGGAAAATCCACAAATGTACATGATAAAAAAGGTAGCAATTAAGGAAACCGGAATATCAATAAGAGGTCTGAATGCAATAGCCCAATCTCTAAAAAACAAATAGATAACCAAAGTTACCAATAGTAAAGCAATCAGCAAGGTTTCGGCTACCTCTAAGATAGCTTTTTTGATAAAAATAGTAGTATCAATAGCAACATTGAGTTCAAAATCTTTGGGTAAATCTTTTTGAAGCTCTTCATATTGTTTGTAAAAAGCTTCAGAAATATCTAAATAATTGGTTCCCGGTTGAGGCGTAATAGCCAAACCTATCATGGTTTGACCCGAGTCGCTCAAGCGAGTTTCTAAGTTTTCGGCTTCTAAACTGGCTTTTCCAACGTCTGAAAGCCGAACGATTTGATCTGCTTCGGTTTTAATGATGATATTGTTAAACTCTTCTTCGGTAGATAAGTTTCCAAGTGTTTTAACAGTCAACTCCGTATTGTCACCGGTTAATTTTCCGGATGGAAGTTCTACGTTTTGTTTGTTTAAAGCATTCAAAACATCTGATGCCGTGCAACCGTATGCAGCTAGTTTTGTGGGGTCTATCCACAATCGCATAGCATATTTTCGTTGCCCCCAAATTTGTACACTACTAACTCCGGGTATCGTTTGAAGTCTTTGAAGGATAACATTTTCAGCATAATCTGTGAGTTCCAACACATTTTTATTCTCACTTTTCATGGTCATGGTAAGAATAGGATCTGAATTGGCATCAGCCTTGGATACTACCGGAGGAGCCGTTAAATCTTGTGGTAAGCTTCGAACCGCTTGTGAGACTTTGTCCCGAACATCATTAGCCGCTTCTTCTAAGTTTTTACCCAAATTAAACTCAATAGATATTACACTGGTTCCTTGAGCACTCGTTGAAGATATATTTCGAATACCATCTATAGAGTTAATTGCTTTTTCGAGGGGCTCTGTAATTTGAGATTCGATAATATCCGCATTGGCTCCGGTATAATTGGTTTGAACTGTTATTTGTGCCGGATCAATAGAGGGAAATTCACGAACACCCAAATAAGTGTATCCTATGATTCCGAAAAGAATAATCATAAGATTCATTACAATGGTTAGAACAGGTCTTTTAATACTTAAGGTAGATAAGCTCATAAGTAATTCTGTTATTTAATTTTTAATTGTAATGCAGTTCCGTTTTTAAGAGCCATAATACCAGAGGTAATTACGGTATCTCCTGATTTTAATCCGGATAGTACTAAAATTTCTTTTTCCGTACGTGTGCCGGTTTCGATGATTTGTTCTTGGGCTTTGCCGTTTTGAGATACAAATACTTTTTTACCGTTTTGAATAGGGATAATAGCTTCATTGGGAATTAAAATAGCGTCTTCAATTACGGCAAGAGGTAAAATTATGTTAGCAAAAGAGCCGGGTGTGAGTTTTCCTTCTTTGTTTTCACAAATGGCTCGTACTTGGAGTGTGCGTGTAGAGGTATTTATTTCGGGTTCTATAGCATAAATTTTAGCGGTATAGGAAGTGTTTTTGTCTGAAGTGTAAAATTTCAATTTTCCCTCTTTTTCAATTGCGTTTGCATATTTTTCCGGAACTGAAAAGCTAATTTTTACTTGATTGGAATTTACTAATTTGGCAATCGTTGATGTTGAG
>JANJWE010000117.1 GCA_024709705.1 Flavobacterium sp.
GAGATATGCTAAAGTTAGAGGATGCTCAAATTAAAGAAAAAATAATTAGACAATTTGTTGCTTTTACATATAAATTGCATTGTGCTCATATTGAATTTATTGACCATTCTACCGGAAATACATTGATAAAAGATGAGGGAAATGATATTTTTTCATTTTTTTTAGTTGATTTAAACCGGACTAATTTTGATAAGGAAATGAGTTTAGATGAACGAATTAAGAATTTTTCTAAGCTAACTTCCAACCGAGAAATTGTTGCTCTAATGAGTAATGAATATGCCCAATTAACCGGAGAACATGAAACATATATTTTTGATAAGATGTGGAAATTTACCACTGATTTCCAAAGTCGATTTTACAGAAAAAAAAGATTAAAAAAGAAATTGAAGTTTTGGAAGTAAAATTTAGTAAAAAATAGTACTTTTCCCTTCTCAATAGGTTCAATGAAAGTATCCATAATCATCACAACTTACAATTCCGAAGTATGGTTGCATAAAGTACTATTAGGTTACTCTGTGCAAACCGAATCTGATTTTGAAATTGTAATTGCTGATGATGGTTCTACTGCTAAAACTAAAGGTGTTATAGATTCCTTCCAATCCAAGTTTAAGTATCCCATTGTACATGTCTGGCAAGAAGACCAAGGTTTTCAAAAATCAAAAATTCTAAACAAAGCCATTTTAGCTTCCCAATCTGATTATTTGCTTTTTTCGGATGGCGATTGTATTCCCAGAAATAACTTTGTGGCTACTCATCTTAAATTTAAAGAAGAAGGCTATTTTTTATCGGGAGGCTATTTTAAATTACCTCTGTCTATTTCAACAGCAATTACTGATGATGCTATTATTGCTCAACAATGTTTTTCTATTTCTTGGTTGCTAAAACAAGGTTTGAAATTAAATTTTAAAATTACGAAACTAACTCACAATCCTTTTTTTGCAGCTTTTATGAATTGGATAACTCCAACCAAACGCTCTTGGAACGGACATAATGCTTCGGGATTTAAAAAAGATATTTTAGCGGTAAATGGTTTTAATCACGAAATGAAATATGGAGGTTTGGATAGAGAATTAGGCGAAAGATTGTTTCATTATGGGTTATTGTCAAAACAAATTCGATATTCGGCAATTTGTATTCACTTAGACCATGCTAGAGGTTATTCCAATCCCGAAATATGGCATTCCAACAATCAGATAAGGAAATACAATAAAAAGCATCGCATTGCTGTAACTCCAAACGGAATTAATCAATTATGATCTTTTAGATTTTCCAAAAATTGAGTGAATTTTATATTTTCGAAGGAAAGATAAATTTCTTTTCACTGGAATTCCCTTCGTTTCTATATATTTTTCTACAGCTTCAACCATGCGTAATGCAGATTTCCCATCTTGGTAAGGATGATATTCTTTAAAAACAATTTTTCTTTGCTCTGCAAAATCATCTGTTTTTATATTTCGATTAATTAAATGCTCCAATTCAGAATAAGCGGAACTGTTTTCCCAATATATAGTATTAGAAATTGTGTTAAAGGTTATTACGGGTTTATCCAACAATAAAAACTCATATATCACCGAAGAGGTGTCACTAATTAAAAGATCAGAAATTACTAAATATTTTATAATATTTTTTTCAGTTTCAAATTTGATATTAGTTACCTCTTGTGCAAGTTTTTGATATTTATCTACCCATTTTTGAGCCATCAAGGGGTGAAATTTTAATAGAATGAGATAGTCAGGATTAGAAAGTGCAAATTGTTTCAAATGCGATAATAAATAGGGTGCCGAGGTCAATTTTGGCGAAAAAGTAGGTGCATACAAAATGATTTTATTTGCATGATTCGCAGTTAGAATTTCTCTTTTCTCATTTTCAAAAGAACTGCGTTCCAAACTGTAAATATCCAGTTTGGGCCAACCGGTTTCAACCACATCAAAATTTTTAAATTTCTGTTGGAGTTCTAAAAATTTTCGAGTAAAAAAAGGCCCCTGAGTAAGATATAAATCAAAATAATGACGAATTCTGAAATGTCCTTTTTTTTCACCGGCAAAACCATGAAAAACTTGAACTTTTACACCTCTTAAATAATACGGGACTTCATTTCCGGGAACAAAAATAGCATCAGAATTAAAATCTTCTAAATCACCAATAGATGTAGTGTGAGCTTCATTTTTAAAGGGAAAATCAGTGATAATCTTAGGATTGATATACCATAAAAAAGGATATCCTTTTTGTTCAAGCACATGCTTTAGAGGTTCAAGAATCCCAAAAGAATAATTGTTTTGACAAAATAGGATGCATTTCATCAAGATAGAAATTTATTTACATTTTCAAGATCTTCAACAAAATCAATTTCCATACAATTGAATTTCGAAATATCTACCGCTTTCACTTGAATGTTGTCTTTTTCAATAGAAAGTTCAATTCCTCTTTCAAAGTAATCGTTTTCATCACATTCTTCCAATCGCGAAATCAATTTGACAATATCATTTGATGAAACAAAGTTTATTCCTACAGCTTCGCCTAAACCGTTTTTTACGGTTTTTGACAACTCATTTATAAATCCGTTTTTAAGGGTATATTTTACTTCTTCATCGGCAACTTTACTAGTATTTACAGCAACAAATGAAGCGTTTTCTTCAATATGCGGAAGGAGAATATCCAGTAGTTTTTCATCAAAAACCACATCACCGTTAAACCACAATACAGATTCTTTTTGGTATTTTTTTAAAGCTCTAACCAAGCTTTTTGATGTATTGGTTCTATCGAAAAAAGGATTGTAAATGAAAGTTAGTTCCGGAAAACGCTCCATGATAAGATCTTTTTTAAATCCAACCACAACGTTAATGGCATCTATATCAAATTTTGAAGTGATGTTTTCAATTTGATATTCCATTATGGTTTTTCCGTTTTGCAAAGGAGTTAACGGTTTAGGAAAAGGGTTTCCCAATCTGGAACCAATTCCGGCAGCAAGAATTACAATTTTCATTTAAGTTAGGTTTAAAGCTTGCAAATTTAAAGAAAAGAAATGAGTCTAAAAAGTTTACTTTAAATGGCTTTGTGTAAAGGTGATAACATCCTTTAGAAAAAAATCAGGTGTAAAATGTGAATAATATGTGACAGCCTTTTCTTTTAAACTTTTTTTAGATTCATGTGTGTCGAAATCGGGAATGAAATCTTTCAAATGAACTGCTTTGTGTTTTATTCCATCTTCAAAAATACTCCAGCTTTCTTTTTGTATCCAAGGTGAGAAAATGGTAAAACTGGGTTTGTTTAATGCTTTGGCAATATTTATTGCTCCTCCATCATTACCAATAATCAATTGGCATTGATTCATTATGCCCATGAAATTTCTTAAATCTTTACCGATAAGGTCTTTTTTAATTCTTTGTTTTAAAGTTTCAGAGCAGAAGCCTAAAAATTCTTCTATTTCCTCGTTTTGTTTTGGGGTATAGTTCAATAAAAAAGTTGCATTTGTATGAAGTGAAATCTGCTCCAGTAACTGAGCCATATAGCTGAGCGGATAAGTTTTACTTTTTTCACTTCCCAAAACACTTATCATTATACAATTTTCGGTTTCTGGATTAAGTTGGTAAAATTGAAATAAATCTAAACTTTGTTTTTTTTCCTGTTCGGTTAAAAAAATTTTAGGATAAATCTCAATTTTATTTTTGTGAATCACTTTTTTCAGTAATTCAACACGTCGTTCTATTGCTAAACCGGCTTGAGTTGTTGCCTTTTCAAGATACTCCACCTTTTGATTGTAGGCGAGTTGTATTCCTTTTCCCTTATAGCCTATTCTTTTTGGTGCACCGGAAAAAAGCGTAATTAAACCACTTTCAATTTTTGCGTAGGCATCGATTACAATATCATAATTTTGGTTACGAATTTTTAGTAAAAAAAGGAATAAGGAAGCAATGTTATTTCGGTACTTATCCTCAAATAGTATAAAATTATCAATAGCGGGATGGTTTTCAACAACAGGTTGGGTAAAGGTATTGATAAGATAATCAATTTGTGCATCAGGATATTCGTTTCTCAAATTCTCACATATAAGAGAACTGATTAAAACATCGCCAATCATTTTTTGTTGAATAACCAAAATTTTCATTAAAAGCTATTTTAATTTAAACCGCCACATTATATTCTCTCAACGCATCATTCAGCGAAGTTTTCAAATCGGTTGAAGGTTTGCGTTGTCCAATAATTAACGCACAAGGAACTTGAAATTCGCCTGCCGGAAATTTTTTGGTATAACTGCCGGGAATCACCACCGATCGTGCAGGAACATATCCTTTATATTCCGCTGGGCTTTCGCCGGTAACATCAATAATTTTTGTTGAACCGGTTAAAACTACATTCGCTCCCAAAACGGCTTCTTTTTCTACCCGAACACCTTCCACCACTATACATCTCGATCCAATAAAAGCTCCGTCTTCAATGATTACGGGAGCGGCTTGAAGCGGTTCTAAAACCCCACCAATACCAACGCCACCACTCAAGTGAACGTCTTTCCCGATTTGAGCACAGCTACCCACAGTTGCCCAAGTGTCTACCATCGTGCCCTCATCTACATACGCTCCAATGTTCACATAACTGGGCATCATAATTACACCTTTAGAAACATACGCACCATAACGAGCTACTGCCGGTGGAACTACTCGAACTCCTTTTTCGGCATAGTTACGTTTCAATTCCATTTTATCGTGGTACTCAAAAATTCCGGCTTCCCAGGTTTCCATTTTTTGAATAGGGAAATACATCACTACGGCTTTTTTTACCCATTCGTTCACTTGCCAACCTTTTTCTGTTGGTTCGGCTACACGAAGCTTTCCGTTGTCTAATAATTCAATAACTTCTCTGATGGCAGCTATAGTTGTTTCATCTTGCAATAAAGCTCTGTTCTTCCAAGCTTTTTCTATGATTGGTTGTAAATTATTCATTTTTTAAAATTTTGACAAAGATAAAATCTTTTGGCGATACATTTTGGTTTGATTTTTGTAAACTTAACACAGATAAATAACAAAATGAATTAAATTTGTAATGAACCTTTTGAAATCAAGTATGAAAACAAAAATAGCATCACTATTCTTTTTATCACTATTGATAATAAGTTGTACACAAAAAGCAAAAGAAGAAGCAACTCAAGAAATCGTTGCAGACTCCACTGAAGTATTAATGAATAAAGAGCATAATGCTAAAATTTCATTGGATTATATTGGGCTCTATGAAGGTGTTTTACCTTGTGCAGATTGCGAAGGTATTGAAACGCATCTTTCATTGGTAGATGAAACCAACTTTGTTTTAAAGACCAATTATTTAGGGAAAAAGAAAAAATTAACCAATGAAGTTCGTGGAGTTTATTCGTGGAATGATGCCGGAAACACAATTATTTTATCCGGAATTGAAAAGGCTCCCAATAGTTATTTTGTTGGAGAAAATTATCTAACGCAATTAGATATGGAAGGAAATAAAATTGAAGGTGATTTAGCTGAGAGATATGTTTTACAGAAAAAATCAGATTCTGGTGAATTGGTTCCGCCATCACCATTGGAAAAAGTATCTGATAAAGGACTCCAATTTATAAAGTGGAAGTTAGTTGAATTAAATGGAGTAAAGATTACAAACGATAAAAACAAACCAAAGTTTATTCATTTAATTAAGGATAATCAATTTACTGCATTTGCTGGCTGCAATAATATGATGGGTAGTTATGAAATTAAAGAAGATGCCATGAGAATCAAATTCACCAAAGGAGCTTCCACTATGATGGCTTGCCCGGATATGACCACCGAACAAGAATTTGCCGAAATGCTTGAAAAAGTAGATAATTATAGTGTTAATGGGAATAACTTATCATTTAATAAAGCACGAATGGCACCGTTGGCAAGATTTGAAGCAATCCAATAAATTAATTTTAAAATGCCACGAATCCTCGCCATAGATTACGGAATCAAACGCACCGGAATTGCCGTTACCGATGAATTGCAAATCATTGCTTCCGGTTTAACTACCATTCCCTCTGAAACGGTTATTTCTTTTTTGAAAGACTATTTCTCAAAAGAAAAGGTTTCCATCGTATTAATTGGTGAACCCAAACAAATGAATGGTTTGCCCTCAGAAAGTACACCTGTTATTGAAAAATTTGTGACCACATTTTCATCGGAATTTCCCGAAATGAAAGTCATTCGTGTCGATGAACGATTTACCTCCAAAATGGCTTTTCAAACAATGATAGACAGCGGATTAAGTAAAAAACAACGCCAAAACAAAGGTCTGGTAGATGAAATTGCGGCTACAATTTTGTTGCAGGATTTCTTAACCCGTAAAATGATTTAAACCAAAATAGGCGAAAAGATTAACGAATTTTCAGAATTCTTTTTATTACTTTTGCCTCCTTTAAAGAGCAAAATAAGCTCATAAATAATACGCATTACAAAAATGATTTTACCAATAGTAGGTTACGGAGATCCGGTTTTACGTAAAGTAGGTCAAGATATTGCTGCAGATTATCCTAATCTTTCGGATTTAATTGCCAATATGTATGAAACCATGTACAATGCCTATGGCGTTGGTCTGGCGGCTCCTCAAATTGGTTTGGCCATTCGTTTGTTTATTGTCGATACGGAGCCTTTTAGCGAAAGCGATGATTTAAAACCGGAAGAAAAAGAACAATTGAAAGGTTTTAAAAAGACTTTCATTAACGCTAAAATTGTAAAAGAAGAAGGCAACGAATGGGGTTTTAATGAAGGTTGTTTGAGTATTCCGGATGTTCGTGAAGATGTGTATCGAAAAGAACGTATTACGATTGACTATTTTGATGAAAAATTCAACAAGTTTACAGAAGTTTACGACGGATTAATTGCTCGAGTCATTCAACACGAATACGACCACATTGAAGGCGTTTTATTTACCGACAAAATATCCTCATTAAAAAAGACGTTAATTAAGAAAAGACTTCAAAATATTATGGATGGTAAAATAAGAGCCGATTATAAAATGAAGTTTTTCAATAAAAAAGGAAGATAATACAAGATAAATATTTTAATAAAAATGAGTTTACAAAAAATATTAGCCATTTCGGGAAAACCGGGATTATTTGAATTGAAATTACAAACCCGAACCGGTTTTGTGGCCGAAAGTTTATTAGACGGAAAAAAAATAACTGTAGGAATGCGAAGCAATGTGAGTTTGCTTTCTGAAATTGCCGTTTACACTTACAATGAAGAAGTAAAATTAGCCGAAGTATTCAAAGCTATTGCTACAAAAGAAAACGAAGGTGCTTCTATTTCACATAAAGAAGATAACGCGGTGTTGGTGTCTTATTTCAGAGAAGTAATGCCTGAATTTGATGAAGATAGAGTTTATCCATCTGATATTAAAAAAATAATCAATTGGTACAATATGTTACAACCTAAAGGGTATGTATCGCTTGAAGCTTTATCTCATGAAGAAAAAGAAGAAACAGCCGAATAAATTTTGATAATTAAATCCTGCGATGAGCAGGATTTTTTATTTTTACACCAATCAATTTTGAAATGAACACAAGAGAACAACAATTAGCCGCTTTTGGTCGCTTACTCGATATCATGGACGATTTACGAGAAAAATGTCCGTGGGATAAAAAGCAAACGTTAGAAAGTTTACGCCATCTAACCATTGAAGAAACCTATGAATTAGGCGATGCCATTTTGGATAACGATTTACAGGAAATCAAAAAGGAATTAGGCGATTTATTGTTACACATAGTTTTTTATGCCAAAATAGGTAGCGAAACCAATGCTTTTGATATTGCCGATGTTGCCAACAGTATTTGCGATAAATTAATCGACCGCCATCCGCATATTTACGGCGATGTGGTGGTGGCCAATGAAGAAGAAGTAAAACAAAATTGGGAAAAACTAAAACTGAAAGAAGGCAAAAAATCGGTTTTAGAAGGTGTACCGAAAAGTCTGCCCGCTCTCGTAAAGGCAAGCCGAATTCAAGATAAAGTAAAAGGGGTAGGATTTGATTGGGAAGAACCCCACCAAGTTTGGGATAAAGTGCAAGAAGAATTAAATGAACTACAAGAAGAAGTAAAAAGTGGAAATACAGATAAAATAGAAGCAGAGTTTGGAGATGTATTATTCTCGATGATAAATTATGCACGTTTTTTAAAAATCAATCCCGAAGACGCACTAGAACGTACCAATAAAAAATTCATGAAGCGATTTATGTATTTGGAGAACAAAGCATCTGAACTTGGAAAACCGCTTTCAGAAATGACATTAGCGGAGATGGATGTTTTTTGGGAGGAAGCAAAAAAAATGTAATTTCATCAGCGAAATCGTTTTCGTAATTGTTTGAATTTTAGAATGAAAAAATGCAGTAATTCATTTTTTTTACTTGATTTAACTGTTAAAAATTACTTAATTTTAAAGAATTCGTAAATCATATTTCTTTTTTTGTGTATTGATTTTAAGTAAATTAACTTTGTTTAATAACTTAAATATCAATCATTATGATTAGAAAACTACTTTTAACTTTATTAATGTTTTTCAATGCGTCAATTGTTTTGGCTCAATTTGATAACATTTCGATTATCGGTCAATTTACAAACTGGTCTGCCGATGTTCCCATGAATACAACCGATGGTATTACGTATACTTTGACTTCGCAAAATTTTGCAGTTAGTGGCGGAGCCAAATTCAGAAAAGATAACAATTGGGATACCAATTGGGGTTCAACTACTTTTCCTTCAGGAACTGCTACTCCAGGAGGTCAAGATATTCCGGTTCCAATGGGCACTTATGATATTGTTTTTAATAAAGATACTGGTGCTTATACCTTTACTACAGTAGCATCTCAATTTGATAATATTGGAATTATTGGTGCTTTTAATGGATGGACAGAAAGTATCCAAATGGTTACTTTTGATGGAATTCTTTACACATCAGATGATTTTCATTTTACAGCAAATAATGTAAAGTTCAGAAAAGATAATTCTTGGGATGTAAATTGGGGAGGAAGCACATTCCCATCCGGTGAAGCTATACCAAATGGTGGCGATATTCCATTGACTTCTGGATTTTATAATGTTGCATTTAATTATTCTGTACCAAATTATTCATTTGTGCAAGTTCCGGTTTCTATTCTAGGAACAGGTGCTCAAGGATGGGAAACAGATATTGCAATGCCTTCTACTGATGGTGGCGTTACTTTTTTATTAGAAAATTTCTCAATAGTGGACGGTTTTGTAAAGTTCAGAACCAATTCTTCTTGGGCAAAAAACTGGGGAAGTGCAGATTTTCCAGCCGGGGTAGGTACTCAAAACGGTGCTGATATACCTACAATTGCCGGAACATACAATATTTCTTTTAATCGATTAACCGGAGAGTATAATTTTGAAGAAGTCTTAAGTGTTGTTGAAACAAATAAAAATACAATCAAAGTTTACCCAAATCCTTCTAGAAATGTTTGGTCTTTTACTACCGAAAATAATACAATTGAGTCTATAGAAATTGTTGATGTTACTGGAAAAATTGTTTATTCAAATCAATTCTATGCTAATGAAATTTCAGTAGATGTAACAGGCTTTTCAAATGGAATTTATTTTGCAAAAATAAAAGCAGAAAATGCGATACAAACCATTAAGTTAGTTAGAAATTAATTAGTTTGGATTAATTTTATTTTTAACCACGAGTTGTGAAATACTCGTGGTTTTTTATTCTGCCATTCTTTTCAATTTATTTTTTTCAATAATACTTATTTTTTTTCCGTTAATGTCGATTAAACCATTTTTATTAAATTCAGACAATAATCGAATACAACTTTCTGTAGCCGTACCAATCATTCCGGCCAATTCTTCTCTTGAAAGCTGAATATGCAACGAGCCGTCATCATTTTTACCAAAAGTATCTTCCAGATAAATCAGAGTTTCAGCCAAACGTTCTTTCACCGTTTTTTGAGCCATAGAAACCATATGATCGTCAGATTCTTTTAAATCGCCACAAATGGTTTTCATGACATTCATAGAAAATTGATTGTTGTTATTAAAGAACCCAAGAACTTCAGTTTTGGGAATGAAACACACTTCCATATCCTCTAAAGCAACAGCACTTAAATTGGCAGGTTCATCACTAATCATAGAGCGTTGTCCTAACAATTCCCCCGGTTTAACCAACTTTACAATTTGATCTTTCCCGTTTGCACTCAACTTAGATAGTTTACAAATACCATCTTTTATACAATAGATACCATTAACCGATTCACCTTCTTCAAAAATAGGTTCACCCTTCTTTATGGTATAAGAGGTTTTGCAATTTGCCATTTTTAACAATTCCTCTTTATTTAGGGCTTTTAGTGAACTAAATTC
>JANJWE010000175.1 GCA_024709705.1 Flavobacterium sp.
TCACGATTATGGAGAATATATTGATTGGCCTAATCGAGAATCCAAAGCAGATAATTTTTCAGCCATAAAAGATTTACACAGACAAATTGATTTTAAGTTGTTACTCAATGAAAATGTGAAATTGAAAAAAGGGTCTGATGAGATTGCAATTGTTGGGGTTGAAAATTGGGGGAGAAAGTTTGGCGAACGAGGCGATATTCAATTAGCATCTCAAGGTCTAACAAATAAAGATTTTAAAATTGTTTTGAGCCATGATCCAAGTCATTGGGATGAGATTGTTCAACATGACGACAAGCATTTTCAATTGACTCTTTCAGGTCACACACACGGCCTTCAATTTGGGATAGAAATTCCGGGTATTGTTAAATGGAGTCCGGTGCAATACGTCTACAAACAATGGGCCGGATTATATCACAATTTTGGACGATACATCTATGTAAATCGTGGTTTTGGCTTTCATGCTTATCCCGGAAGAGTAGGAATTTGGCCTGAAATTACAGTAATTGAACTAAAAAAAGGCGAAAAAGTAGTGTAATTCGTTAAAAATACTACATTTGTATAATATTAATTTAAGAATAGGTTTAATTTCAATAAAATATTTGTCTATTTATGTCAAAATTTGGTGAACTTATTAACGCTCAGGTTCCGGTGTTAATTGATTTTTACACAGAGTGGAATGAGTCTTCGGTAGCCATGCATCCTGTTATAAGAGATGTGGCTGCAGCTTTGGGAGATAAAGCAAAAGTTATTAAAATTGATGTTGACAAAAACCAAGAATTGGCTGATGCTTTGCGAATTAAAGGTTTGCCTACTTTAATGATTTACAAAGACGGACAAATGGTTTGGAGACAATCTGGTGAATTGGACGCGAACACCATAATTGGTCTAGTTCAAGAACAAGTTTAAATTACCGGATTACATCATATTGATATCCGTTTTGGGATAAAAAAGTTAAAGTCTTTGGAAGTGTATATTCCAAATTCTGAAATGCTTTTTTGCTGTCGTGAAAGACTATAATACTTCCGTTTTCTACATTTTCTAAAACATTTTGCAAACATTTTTCGGGTGTAGTTTTTGAATCAAAATCCATGCTGATAACATCCCACATGATTATTTTGTAACCATCTTTACGTAACGCTTTTGATTGAATGGGTTTTATTTTACCGTAAGGAGGTCTAAATAATTTTGTGCTTTTATTTATTAGGTTAGAATTTATTTCAATTTCATTTTGACACAAGACTACATCATTCCAATAAATGGAATTAGTAGTATCCCAACCTTTCAAGTGGTTTTGGGTATGATTCCCAACGGCATGACCTGATTGAATTAGAGACTTAAATATTTCAGGGTTTTTCTGAATATTATTCCCAATACAAAAAAAAGTAGCTTTGGCATTATGTTTGGCCAATTCTGCCATTACCCATGGTGTTACTTCTTCATTTGGTCCATCATCAAAAGTTAAATATACAGATTTAGATTCAGGGTTTAATTTCCAAATGTAGTGGGGAAATATCCAACGGGTTATTTTTTTTGTTTTAATCCAAAAGGAGTTCATACTTTGGTTTAGTTTGAAAAAAGGAGCTTTTAAGCTCCTTTTTTTATTCGTTTTTACGATTAAATCGTTCAAATGTTTTATTGTAATTGTTGAAGGTTTGTTTGCTTTTTTCATAAAATTCCAAATCTTCATAATCTTTCATTACAAGCAAAAGCGAACGATATCTTTCTAAGTTAGTTACAATATCTATCATCCGTTCGTTCTGCTCAGTAGATTTTAAGCCTACATAATAATTTAAATTATTTTGATACTTAAAAATAAGACTTTCCAGTAGTTTTCTGGCTTTTTCCTTTTTGTTTAAGGCATAATAGCCACTGGCAAAAGGCTCAACTAAAGTATAATAACCATAGAAATCTAAAGGCATTTTTGCCAATGCTAAGTCAATAACTTTTTCTGCTTTTTCAAGTTTATCTTCTTCAATTAATTGGTACATCAAACGCGAAAGATTAGTTCTGTAGGTTATACTGTTTCTTCGGGTCTCAACATCATGGTAAATATCGGTTCGATCTCCATTACCCCAATCCCACTTCATTACAATGTCATACATTTTGTCACTGTCTATATGTCCCATTTCAAATGGATTCTCTTTGTCCACAGGAGTTTTTATGGGCACAAGTTTGTATACTAATCCATCCAATTGAAGATAGTCTTTCAGCCAAAGATAATCTTCATCACTAAAGCTGCCCCCTGTAAAATAGATAGGTCTTTCCCAGTTGTTGTTTTGGATGATATCAAACATCATTATTCGAGCTTTGTAAATAGCTCTATCTTTGATGTCTATATCCATGAATGGTACAATGGAGTCATAAAATTTTTCCGAAACTACTTTGTTTTTAATTACAGCCTCTTTGTCAACTGTATATCGAATTTTGTTGGTTGGAAAAAAATGAACACTTTGTCCACTTTGCATCTCAAGTTTGGTGTTTGGGTCGTCACTTTTTATAAATTCCAGAAAACTCTTAAGTTCCCATCGATTTTGAGTAATTTCATGATGGATACAATAGTCTAATTTGTCACCTACATAAGATTTTCTATCAAAAGAAATGGGCAGAGGTTCAGAGTTATAGGCTTTGGCTTTCATTTGGTCTATGTGCCAATCCGTCATAAATAATTGAGTGTTTACAACTCTAACATCTCTTCTTATTCCTTCAATTTCTTGGGCATACCATAACGGGAACGTATCATTATCACCAATGGTAAATAAAATGGCATTAGGTTCACAGGATTCCAAATACCCTTTCGCATTGGACAATGCTGTGTATTTATTAGAACGGTCGTGATCATCCCAATTTTGTGTGGCCAACAAAACCGGTGACGCAAGTAATGCTAAAGCGGTTACTAGTGGAATTGCAATTTTTGGCTGCATCCATTTTTGAAGAGCTTCAATTGTAGCATATGCCCCAATTCCAATCCAAATTGCAAAAACATAAAACGAGCCTACCAATGCATAATCTCTTTCCCTCGGCTCAAAAGGACGTTCGTTGAGATAGATTTTTAATGCAATACCAGTGAACAAAAATAAAGCAAGAAGGACATAAAAACTTTTGAGGTCTTTTTTTGAATGGTAAAGAATACCAATAAGTGCTAAAATGAAAGGTAAAAAATAATACGTGTTCCGGCCTTTATTTGTAAGTACATCGTTGGGTAAGTTTTGTTGAGAACCCAAAAAGACTTCATCTATAAAGTTTATACCACTTAACCAATTTCCTTCATTGTCGTATTTTCCTTGAATATCACTTTGTCTTCCAACAAAATTCCACATTAGGTAGCGTATATACATGTATCCAAATTGGTATTCAAACATGAATTTGAAGTTGTCAGAAGTTTTAGGTTTATCAACAATTAAGTAATTTCCATAAGCTTTGAGGAAAGAAATATAATCTTCATTGTCCAATCTACCGGAGTTAAAAGCTTGTTTGAACTGATTAACGATATCTACTAATTCTTGTTCATGGGCATATTCCGGATCTATTTTAAAATCTAAAATAGACGTAAACTGCATATAATTTTGAGCATGGTCGCTACTCCACATTCTGGGAAGAATTGCTTTGTGAGCATTGTGATTGTTTTGAGTAGCATTTTTGTAATTGTTTGTAATTACATATTTACCGGTGTTGTAATCTCTTTCATAGTTAGGGGCTTTGTCCAAAAAGGGTTCGTCTGGATCCAATCCGGCAAACATATCCGAGAATTGTGGCCCGTAAAACAAAGGGTTTTGAGGGTACTGTTCCCGATTGTAATAAGCCAAAACTTCTCGAGCATCAGAGGGTTTGTTTTCGTTAATCACAACATTTGCATTGGCACGAATAGGAAGCATCATCCAAGTAGAAAACCCAATGAAAATGAATAATATACACAACAATAAAGTATTGTATTGCGGTAAGTTTTTTTTGCGTGTAAAAGTTAATCCAAAATAAAAGAATGCAATTAATACTAGCGTCATAAAAACAGTTCCGGAGTCAAAAGGAAGTCCAAAAGTATTGACCATAAATACTTCTGTTTTTCCAAAAAGTGACATAGTCAAAGGCAAAAGCATTTTAAAAATGAACAATAATATGGCAACAACAACTACATTGGCAATTATGAAATTTTTTACGGTAATGGTTTTGTAATTTTTAAAAAAGTAAAGTAAACCTATAGAAGGTATAGTTAAAAGTGCCATAAAGTGGACACCAAATGAAAGACCTACTACCAAACAAATGAGAAGCAGCCATTTGTTTCCTCGTGGCGAATGCATTTCTTGCTCCCATCTTAGGCCAAGCCAAAATAAAAGCGATATTAAGAGTGTTGCCATGGCATACACTTCTGCTTCTACTGCGTTATACCAAAAACTATCTGTAAAAGTAAAACTCAGAGCTCCTATGAATGAAGCCAAAAGAATGGCTATTGAATCGGTTGATGTTAGCTCTTTAAATTTGCTAATTATGTTTCGTAACAATAGCGTAGACGACCAAAAAAAGAACAATATTGTGAATGCACTCGAAAATACCGACATCATATTTACCATTAAAGCAACTTTTGAAGCATCGGTAGCAAATAGGGCAAAAAACGCACCCATCATTTGAAATAAGGGTGCTCCCGGAGGATGGCCTACTTGTAACTTAGCTGAAGTCGAAATGTATTCGCCACAATCCCAAAAACTTACGGTAGGTTCAACGGTTAAAGTAAAAGTTACCAAGGCAATCGTAAAGGCCAACCAACCTAAGGCGGTATTCCATTTATTAAAATTAAAGGTTTTCATTTGTTTAGTTTTGTGCTACACGTGTTAGGAATTACAAAGAAACTATTTTTTTAGAGAATGCGTATTAGCTTAACAAAAATTTGTTAAAGATTGCCAATGGGTTAATTCATTAATAAAATAAGTATCAGCAATCTAGAATTGTGAGACGTAATTTTTTTAAAAAAAAGCCATAAAAAAAGATTAAATATTTGCTTTAAATAAAAAATGTTATAAATTTGCACCCGCAATCAAGCAATTGATGGTCCATGGTGTAATGGTAACACTACGGTTTTTGGTGCCGTCTTTCTAGGTTCGAGTCCTAGTGGACCAACAAAAAAAGCCCTTTTCATCGAAAAGGGCTTTTTGTTTTGTATGGATTTCTTATTTAATTCTGAATGTTATTACCGGTTTAACCGAGTGATTTACTAAGTCTTCACTTATGCTTCCATTGAAAAAGTGCGATAGTCCTTTTCTGCCATGAGTGCACATACCAATCAAATCGGCGTTTATGCTGTTGGAGAAATTTAAAATTCCTTTTTCAACGTTGGCGTCATTAAAAATGTGAGTTGAATAGCTGTTAATGTTAAACTTGGCCACAAATTTGTTCATAATGTCTTGTGCTACAAGAGTAGATTTAAAATTGTTTGGCGTGTTAATCATAACCAAGTTCAATTCTGCTCCAAATTTATTGGCTACTTCTACAACTTTTTCAAAAGGTTTGTTAACTTCTTCAGTAAAGTCAGAGGCAAAAACAAATTTTTGGATATGAAATTCTGGAAGCTCTTTTTTGATAATTAAAACCGGAACATCAGAGTAACGTACTACTTTTTCGGCATTTGAACCAATGAACATATCTTTAAAACCACTAGCTCCATGAGAACCCATAACAATTAAATCTACATCATTCTTCTTAATTAAGTTTAATATACCGTCAAAAGCCATTTCAAACTGAATGATTTCAGATACTTTCAAACCTTCCAAATAATCAGAATCCATTAAACTTTCAAGTTTGGCTATTGCGGCATTCTTAAAGAACATAATCTCAGGAAGTGCATGTCCACTTGAAACAGCATCACCAGTCTCGTGAGGCAATTCTAGCATATGAAGTAAAATAATTTCCCCGTTATGTTTGCGGGCAATTTGTGCAGCCACTTTTAAAGCATATTCAGCATGATCTGAGAAATCGGTTGGAATTAAGATTTTTTTCATAAAAGGAGGTAAAATGTTTGTTTTTATATTGGTTAAATTAAAGTATAAAGGTACAATTTTTTTTATCACTTAACAATGATTTTTCAAATTTAAAAAAAAACACTATATTTGCCCCGTTATTTGCTTAAAAATGAATAATGAGGGGAGCATAGCTCCCCTCTTTTTATAAAAATATGACATTTAAAAATAAAGTAACCGAATTGCTTCAATCGGCTTTAGATCAAAAGCCCAATTTGTTTTTGATTGACTTCACTATAACCGAGTCAAACAAAATAACTATTGTGTTAGACGGAGATAATGGTGTAACCCTACAAGATTGTATGGATGTAAGCCGAGCGATTGAACACAATATTGACCGAGATGAATTTGATTTTGGCTTAGACGTAGCTTCTGCCGGAGTTTCAACACCACTCAAGTTGGTTAGACAATACAAAAAAAATGTTGGAAGAAATTTAAAAGTAAATACAGCATCAGATGTTTATGAAGCCCAGTTGGTTAATGCAGATGATGAAAAAATAACACTTTCTTGGACGGCAAGAGAACCCAAAAAAGTAGGAAAAGGAAAAGAAACGGTTCAAAAAGAAATTGAAATACCGTACAGTGAAATCAAACAAGCAGTAGTGACAATAACATTTTAAAACAGTATAGATTAGCATGGAAAATTTAGCATTAATCGAATCATTTTCAGAGTTTAAAGACGATAAGTTAATCGATCGTGTTACCCTCATGGCCATTTTGGAAGATGTGTTTAGAAATGCCTTAAAAAAGAAATATGGTTCAGATGATAATTTTGACATCATTATCAATCCGGATAAAGGGGATATGGAGATTTGGAGAAATCGAGTAGTGGTAGCTGATGGAGAAGTTGAAGATGAAAATTCTGAAATCTCATTATCGGAAGCCCGAAAAATTGAACCCGATTTTGAAGTGGGTGAAGATGTATCTGAAGAAGTTAAATTGATAGATTTGGGAAGAAGAGCTATCTTGGCATTGCGTCAAAATCTAATTTCTAAAATTCATGAGCACGATAGTACTAATTTGTACAAACAATTTAAAGATTTAATCGGAGAAATCTACACTGCCGAAGTTCATCATGTTAGACCTCGTGTAGTTATTTTGGTAGATGACGAAGGAAACGAAATTGTATTGCCTAAAGAAAAACAAATTCCATCAGATTTCTTTAGAAAAGGAGATAATGTTAGAGGAATTATTGAAAGTGTTGAATTAAAAGGGAACAAGCCTCAAATTATCATGTCAAGAACTTCAGAAAAGTTCTTAGAAAAATTATTTGAACAAGAAATTCCTGAAATTTTTGACGGGTTAATTACAATCAAAAAAGTAGTTCGTATCCCAGGAGAAAAAGCGAAAGTGGCTGTAGATTCATATGATGATCGCATAGATCCTGTAGGAGCTTGTGTGGGTATGAAAGGTTCTCGAATTCATGGTATTGTACGAGAACTTGGAAACGAAAACATCGATGTAATTAATTACACCAACAATTTACAGTTGTTTATTACTAGAGCTTTAAGTCCTGCCAAAGTTTCTTCTATAAAAATTGATGAAGATAAGAAACGAGCTGAGGTGTATCTAAAATTGGATGAGGTTTCTAAAGCGATAGGTAGAGGAGGCCACAATATTAAATTGGCAGGGTTACTTACCGGTTATGATTTAGATGTTATCCGAGAAGGAAATGTTGCCGAAGAAGAAGACGATGTCGAATTAACTGAGTTTTCAGATGAAATAGACGGATGGGTAATTGATGAATTTGCAAAAATCGGTTTGGATACAGCCCGTAGTATTTTGAAACACAGCGTTGAAGATTTAGTAAGAAGAACCGATTTGGAAGAAGAAACGGTTATGGAAGTTATGAAAATTCTGAAATCTGAGTTTGAAAGCTAAAAACAAACCAAATAGAACACACTAAAAAAAATATATGTCTGAAGAAAAGAACATAAGAATTAATAAAGTTTTAAGGGAATTAAACATTTCTTTAGAGAGAGCCGTTGAGTATTTAAAGGATAAAGGTATTGCTATTGAAGCCAGTCCAAATACTAAAATCTCTGAAGGAGTGTATGAAACTCTTTGCAATCAATTTGCCGGCGATAAAGGGAATAAAGAAGCTTCCAAGGAAGTTAGCGAAGAAAAACGTAAAGAAAAAGAGGCTTTAAGGTTGGAAAGAGAACGTGAATTGGAGCTTCAAAAAAAGCAAGAAGAAGAACGTCAAAGACTTGAAGTTATTAAGGCAAAAGCCATTGTTACGGGTCCCAAACAAATAGGTAAAATTGATTTAGAGCCCAAGAAAACGGTTCAGGCAGAACCGGAAGAACCTGTTGCAGAAGCACCTGTTCAACCAGTAGTTCAAGAAACACCTAAAGTTACAGAAAAAGCAGAGGTAATTAAGCCGGTAGAAGAAGCTCCTGTGGCTCAAAACAAAGCAGCTGAAGCTCCCAAAAAATCTACACCGGAAGTAACCACAACTCCAACAGGTGAAGAAAAGTTTGAAACCCAATATCAAAAATTGACTGGTGCTACAATTACCGGTCAAAAAATTGATTTATCTCAGTTTGAAAAGCCGAAAAAGAAAAAAGAAGAGCCTAAAATTCAGCCCAAATCGGCAAATCAAGGGCAAGCTTCTAATAATGAGGCTAATAAAAACAAACGCAAAAGAATTCCTACTAAACCTGGTGGTCCGGGGGCTCCAAATTCAGCTAATGCCAATTCAGGGAATAGACCTCCACAACAAAATCGACCCGGTTTTAACAAAGGAGCAAGACCTGCCATTGTGGCCAAAGTAGAGCCAACAGAAGAAGAAGTACAAAAGCAAATTCGTGAAACCTTAGAAAAACTTCAAGGTAAAGGAAATAAAAGCAAAGCCGCCAAATACAGACGTGATAAAAGAGATTCGCATCGTCAAAGAACAGATGATGAATTAAAAGCTATCGAAGAAGGTAGTAAAATCTTGAAAGTAACCGAGTTTGTTACCGTGGGAGAAATTGCGACTATGATGGATGTTCCCATTACTAAAGTTATTGGTACTTGTATGTCACTTGGTATTATGGTTACCATGAACCAACGATTAGATGCCGAAACTTTAAGCATAGTTGCAGATGAGTTTGGATATGAAGTTCAGTTTATTACAACAGATATTGAAGATGCTATCGAAATTGTTGAAGATAAAGAAGAAGATTTAGTTCATCGTGCACCCATTGTAACAGTTATGGGGCACGTAGATCACGGTAAAACATCGTTGTTAGATTACATTCGTAAAACCAATGTAATTGCTGGAGAATCCGGAGGGATTACACAGCATATTGGTGCCTATGGTGTAACTCTTGAAAACGGTCAAAAAATTACTTTTTTAGATACACCGGGTCACGAAGCTTTTACCGCGATGCGGGCACGTGGAGCTCAATTAACCGATATAGCAATCATTGTAATTGCTGCAGATGATGATATCATGCCGCAAACCAAAGAAGCTATCAGTCATGCTCAAGCTGCCGGGGTTCCTATGATTTTTGCCATTAACAAAGTAGATAAACCGAATGCTAATCCGGATAAAATTAAAGAAAGACTTGCCGGAATGAATTTATTAGTTGAAGATTGGGGTGGTAAAATTCAATCCCATGATATTTCGGCTAAGATGGGTAATGGTGTAAAAGAATTATTGGAAAAAGTATTATTAGAAGCTGAATTGCTAGATCTTAAGGCGAATCCAAATAAACCAGCAGTTGGAACTGTAGTTGAAGCCTTTTTAGACAAAGGAAAAGGGTATATTTCTACCGTCTTAGTTCAAGCAGGTACGGTACGAATTGGAGATTATGTCTTAGCGGGTAAAAATCATGGTAAAGTTAAAGCCATGCATGATGAACGCGGCAATAGTGTTAAAGTGGCTGGTCCGTCTACTCCAATTTCTATTTTAGGACTTGATGGTGCACCTACTGCAGGGGATAAATTTAATGTGTTTGAAGACGAACGAGAAGCCAAACAAATAGCAGCCAAACGTTCTCAACTTATGCGTGAACAATCGGTTAGAACTCAAAAACATATTACTTTAGCCGAAATAGGAAGACGTATTGCATTAGGTCAGTTTAAAGAATTAAATATTATTTTGAAAGGAGACGTAGATGGTTCTGTAGAAGCACTTTCGGATTCATTTTCAAAATTATCAACCGAAGAAATTCAAATTAAGATTATTCACAAAGGGGTTGGTGCAATCACCGAATCCGATGTTTTATTAGCTTCTGCATCCGATGCAATTATTATTGGTTTCAATGTGCGTCCTGCAGGTAACGCAAAACAATTGGCAGATAAAGAAGAAATTGATATCAAAACCTATTCTATCATTTATGATGCTATAGACGATTTGAAAGATGCTATGGAAGGAATGTTGTCTCCGGAACTTAAAGAAGAAATTACCGGAACAGCTGAAATACGTGAAACATTTAAAATATCAAAAGTGGGAACCATTGCCGGATGTATGGTTGTTGACGGAAAAATTATTCGAAATGCTAAAATACGATTAATCCGTGAAGGTGTAGTTATATACACCGGTGAGTTAACCGCATTAAAACGTTTTAAAGACGATGTAAAAGAAGTTTCCAAAGGCTATGATTGTGGTATGCAAATTAAAGGCTACAACGATATTGAAATCAACGATTTGATAGAATGCTTCCAGCAAGTAGAAGTCAAAAAGAAATTAAAATAATTAAAAATCCCGATTGAAAAATCGGGATTTTTTTTATTTATTCGGTTTAATTAAAAACGCTGTAGGGTACTTAATTTTTAGCTCCTTTAAATTGCGTTCTGCTTCTATTCTTGTTTTAAAATTACCAACCCAAACTTTATAAACCGGAGTTTGAAAAACAATAGTTGCATCATATGTTTTTACCTCTTTACGAAAAGCTAATAATGCTTTTTTTGCATTTTCGTTGTCGCCTGTAAAAATTTGAATTTTCCATCTGTCATTTACCGTAATTGAGGCGTTTATCTTCCTTTTTTCGTTTAACAATTGTTCAAAATTAGGATCTTGTTCTAGGGTAACATTTTGACTGATAGCCAAAGAATTTATTCCTAAAATAAAAGTGAAAATGACCAGTTTAAAAAGGGTTTTAAATTTCGTGTGAGGCATAATGAATTGATTTTAATACAAATGTACAGCTTATGGGCTAAAACAAAACTAAAAAAATTATTTAGAATTATTATAAATTACAAAATATGGTTATTTTAAGGTTTTGAGAATAGTTCATAAGTCGTATTTTTGTCGGAGTTTTGAATAAAATGTAAGTTTTGTTTCAAAGCCATAGAAAAAATCATACCAAAAATTAGTCGACAAATTATAACTACTTATATGAAAAAGGTGGGTAACCATAATTCGATTTCCAGAGTACTTCAATTTAGTTTAGCTTTAATGCTAACTTTTTCAATTCAAATCTTTGCTCAAGATGCTGCTCCGGCTGCTGATGCTGCTGCCACACCTGTGGCAACTGCCTCTGGCGACGCTGCTGCAGGAAAAGCTTTGTTCAATGCACAATGTGCGGCCTGTCATAAATTGGATGCCAAAATGACTGGACCTGCATTGCGTGGCGTAGGAGATAAATATGAGAAAGAATGGTTGTACAAATGGATTCGTAACAGTGCGGAATTAATTAAATCCGGAGACGAAAGAGCTAACAAAATCTTCAACGAGTACAACCAGTCGCCGATGACGGCTTTCCCTCAGTTGTCTGATGCAGATATTGATAATATCATTGCTTACACCATGGAGCCAATTGCTGCTCCGGCTGTAGCTGCCACACCCGGACCTTCAACAGAAACAGCTCAATCAGGCGGAATTTCAAATGAAGTTATTTTAGGGGCTTTGGCTTTAGTATTAGCTATGCTGGTAGTCATGTTGTTCTTGGTGAACAATGTATTATCTCGTATTGCTAAAGCAAACGGCATTGAGGTTGTTAAATCCGAAAAATCACTTCCAATTTGGAAAGCATTTGCTAAAAATCAATTTTTGGTTTTGGTAACGGTTATTTTCTTCTTGTTGGCGAGTGCTTATTTTGTTTACGGTTGGTTTATGCAAATTGGTGTAGATCAAGGTTACGAGCCTATTCAACCTATACATTATTCGCACAGAATTCACGCCGGTGACAATGGTATTGATTGTAAATACTGTCACTCTGCGGCAAGAGAAAGTAAGCATTCTAACATACCTTCCTTGAACGTGTGTATGAATTGTCATAAAAACATAAGCGAAGTAGCTGAGTCTACTTTAGCAGAAGGAAATCAATACGGTGTAAATTACAATGATGAAATTCAAAAATTGTATGATGCGGTAGGTTGGGATAAAGCCAATCAAAAATATACCGGAAATACGAAGCCTGTAAAGTGGGTTCGCATACACAACTTACCCGATTTGGTTTACTTTAACCACGCTCAACACGTTACAGTTGGTGGTATAGAATGTCAGACTTGTCACGGTCCGGTTGAAGAAATGGAGGTTTTAAAGCAACATGCTCCGTTAACCATGGGATGGTGTATCAATTGCCACAGAGAAACCGAGGTGAAGTTGAAAGATAATGAATATTACAAAAAAATTCACGAAGAACTTTCTAAAAAATATGGCAAAGACAAATTGACTGCTGCCGATATGGGAGGTTTAGAATGTGGAAAATGTCACTATTAATTAATTTATTAAGAAGCTAATATATATACAGTATGTCATCAAACAAAAAATACTGGAAAAGTGTTGAAGAGCTAAATGAAAATAGTTCTATTGTTGAGACGTTAAGAAATAACGAGTTTGTGGAGCCTATCCCAACTGACGAATTCTTAGGCGATAAAGAATCTTTATCAGAGTCTTCAACTACAAGACGTGATTTCTTAAAGTACGTAGGTTTTAGTACTGCTGCAGCTACTTTGGCAGCTTGCGAGGGGCCTGTAATCAAATCAATCCCTTATGTAGTACAGCCAGAACAAATCATTCCCGGAATTGCAGACTATTATGCAACCTCTATGTTCGACGGATTTGATTTTGCATCTATTTTGGTGAAAACCCGTGAAGGACGTCCTATCAAAATTGAAAACAACACCATTGAAGGAGCTACTTTTAGTGCAAACGCAAGAGTACATGCCTCTGTGTTGTCTATGTATGACAACTTGCGTTTAAAACAACCAAAGCTCAATCAAAAAGATACATCTTGGACCGAAGTAGATGCTAAGGTTAAAGCTAGTTTGGCAGAAGCAAAAGCTTCAAATGCTTCAGTAGTATTGTTAACCGGTACTTTGGCAAGTCCTTCTACTTCAAAATTGGTAAGTGAATTTTTGACCAATAATCCTAACGCAAAACACGTTATATATGATGCTGTTTCTTCGTCAGAGGCTTTAGATGCTTTTGAATCAGTTTATGGAGAAAGAGCTTTAGCAGAATACGATTTTTCAAAAGCTTCTACAATTGTTTCAGTTGGAGCTGATTTCCTTGGAGATTGGCAAGGTGGAGGATACGATAAAGGATATGCTCAAGGCAGAGTTCCAAAGCAAGGTAAAATGTCAAAGCATATTCAGCTTGAGGCCAACATGACCCTTTCAGGTGCTGCTGCTGATAAAAGATATCCTATGTCTGTAGCTGAACAAAAATTAGCTTTAGTAAAAATTTTCAGTATAGTAACAGGGACTCCGGTTTCTGTAGGTAAATTGAATAATGAAGCAGAGATAGTTAAAATTGCAGAACAATTAAATCAATCCGGTTCTAAAGGTGTTTTAGTGTCCGGAATCGATGATAAAAATGCTCAACTGTTGGTGTTGGCAATTAATGCTAAATTAAACAGTGAAGCTTTCAATCCAAATCAAACACGTCAAATCAGAAAAGGCTCTAATCAAGCCGTAGCTCAATTGGTTTCTGATTTGAAAAGCGGTAAAGTACACACGCTTATTATGAGTGGTGTAAATCCGGTTTATACTCTGGCTGATGGAACTTCTTTTGCAGAAGGATTGAAAAAAGCAAAACTATCGGTTGCCATTTCCATGAAAGAAGATGAAACGGCATCTATAGCTTCTATCGCTGCTCCGGCACCTCATTATTTAGAAAGTTGGGGTGATGTAGAGTTTGTAAAAGGTAATTATGGGTTAGTACAACCTACCATAAGACCACTGTTCAGTACTCGCCAATTACAAGATAATTTATTGGTGTGGAATGGAAGTGATAAAATTTATTTTGATTACTTAAAAGATACATGGACTGACGGTATTTTAACCGGAAAGTCTTGGAGTCAAGCTTTACATGATGGTGTTTTTGTTTCAGGAACTGCTTCTGTAAATTCTAGTGCTTCTGTAGATTTTTCTGCTGCTGCAGCAACTTTGGCACAATCAAAAGCCGGAAATGGTTTCGAATTGAATTTATATACTAAAACCGGTATGGGAGATGGGCAACAAGCTCACAACCCTTGGTTGCAAGAATTTCCGGACCCTATTACCAGAGTTTCATGGGATAACTATTTAACCGTTTCTAAAGCAGATGCGGATCAATTGGGAATCAAAAACTTTAACGTTGCAAATGGTGGATTAAATGGTAGTTATGTTACAGTTACTGTTGGAAATTCAAAATTAGAAAAAGTACCTGTAATTATTCAACCAGGTCAGGCAAAAGGGACAATTGGTCTAGCACTTGGTTATGGTAAAAAAGCTTCTTTAAAAGAAGCTATGCAAGTTGGAGTTAATGCTTATGCTTTATACAAAGGTTTCAATTCTACACAATTTGCTACCCTTACCTTAGAAAGTGGAGAACATGAGTTTGCTTGTGTTCAGTTGCAAAAAACTTTAATGGGTAGAGGCGATATTATAAAGGAAACTACTTTAGAAATATTTAGAGCCGAAAAAGATCCAAAAGTTTGGAATGCTCCTGCAATGGTATCTATTGATCACAAACCTATAGAAGCCTCTAAGGTAGATTTATGGGATAGTTTTGATAGAAGTGTAGGACATCATTTCAATTTATCAATAGATTTAAATGCGTGTACAGGATGTGGTGCCTGTGTAATTGCATGTCACGCAGAAAACAACGTACCGGTAGTAGGTAAATCAGAAGTTAGAAGAAGTAGAGATATGCACTGGTTGCGTATCGATAGATATTATTCTTCAGAAGATACTTTTGAAGGTGATAATAAGAAAAAAGAAGAATTTGATGGTTTAGATCTTGTTGGATTTATTTCCGGTGATCAAGAGACAAAAGGTTCTTTGGGAGGTTTCAGAAAAATGGAACATCCATCAGATAACCCACAAGTAGCCTTCCAGCCTGTAATGTGTCAACACTGTAATCATGCTCCTTGTGAGACGGTTTGTCCTGTTGCTGCTACCTCACACAGCCGTCAAGGTCAAAATCACATGGCATACAACAGATGTGTAGGTACCCGTTATTGTGCCAACAACTGTCCTTATAAAGTGCGTCGATTCAACTGGTTCTTATACAACAAAAACAGTGAATTTGATTTCCATATGAATGACGATTTAGGTCGTATGGTTTTAAATCCAGATGTAAATGTGCGTTCTAGAGGGGTTATGGAGAAATGTTCAATGTGTATCCAAATGACTCAGGCTTCTATTTTGAAAGCTAAGAAAGAAGGTCGCCCTGTTACAGATGCAGAGTTTCAAACAGCGTGTTCTAATGCGTGTTCAACAGGAGCCATGGTTTTTGGTGATGTAAACGATAAAGAAAGTGCAGTAGCTCAATTGGCACAAGATGATAGAATGTATCATTTGTTGGAGCATGTTGGAACTAAGCCAAATGTTTTCTATCACGTAAAAGTTAGAAATACCTAGTTAAAAATTTAAATTAATAAGAAATACTATAAAGGATTATGTCGTCTCACTACGAAGCACCCATTAGAAAACCTTTAGTTATAGGTGATAAAACTTATCACGACGTAACAGTAGATGTAGCTGCCCCTGTTGAAGGGAGAGCCAATAAACAATGGTGGATTGTTTTTTCAATCGCATTAGCCGCTTTTCTTTGGGGATTGGGCTGTATGATTTACACCATTTCTACCGGTATTGGTACATGGGGATTAAACAAAACAGTTGGTTGGGCTTGGGATATTACTAACTTCGTTTGGTGGGTTGGTATTGGTCATGCTGGAACATTAATATCTGCGGTATTGCTTTTGTTCCGCCAAAAATGGAGAATGGCTATCAACCGTTCTGCAGAAGCAATGACAATTTTTTCAGTAATGCAAGCAGGTTTATTCCCAATCATTCACATGGGTCGCCCTTGGTTAGGTTATTGGGTATTACCTATTCCAAACCAATTTGGTTCTTTGTGGGTAAACTTTAATTCCCCTTTACTTTGGGACGTGTTTGCAATTTCAACCTATTTATCTGTTTCATTGGTTTTCTGGTGGACCGGTTTGTTACCTGACTTTGCCATGTTGAGAGACCGTGCTATAACGCCTTTTACCAAAAGAATTTACTCTGTACTATCTTTCGGTTGGAGTGGTAGAGCAAAAGATTGGCAACGTTTTGAAGAAGTTTCATTAGTATTAGCCGGATTAGCAACACCTCTTGTATTATCAGTACATACAATTGTATCATTTGACTTTGCAACGTCTGTAATTCCGGGTTGGCATACTACTATTTTCCCTCCTTACTTCGTTGCTGGAGCTATCTTCTCCGGTTTTGCCATGGTAAACACCCTTCTCATCATTATGAGAAAGGTTGCCTGACCCGCAACGAGGG
>JANJWE010000181.1 GCA_024709705.1 Flavobacterium sp.
TTTACAATACCACTCAGATAGATGACTTGCTTCACCCCAATTTGATTCATGTAACGGTTGAAATTTTCGGCTGCTTTGGCTTCCATAGTATCAAAAACTTCTGTTGAAGCCGACATGGAGTGGATGAGGTAATAGGCAACATCAATGTTTGAGGGAATTTTTTCAACGTTTACTTCCTCTAAAAAATCAACCTCCCAAATGGTGATGGATTGTAGCGTTGCTTTGTCTAAACCTAACCGATTTTTATCGCGAACCGCACAAATGATCTCATGGTTTTGCGATAACAATTCCGGTAGAAGTCTTCTCCCCACATAACCATTGGCACCGGTAAGCAGTATTTTCATCTCGCTTTTTTTTCTAAAGGTAATCAGAAAAGCAATTGAACACTCGTTAAATTTGTTTAAAGATGTTTACGATGGAACTGCTAATGTATTGCACGCCAATAGCAATTACAATAAATCCAATAATTCTGGAAATCGCCACAATGCCCGAAGCACCAAGAATTCGTGAGAGATAGTGAGCACTTTTTAAGATAAAATAAATCACAATGGCCACAGCCAAAATGGAAACAACCGCAATGATTTTTTCACTGATTTTGGTGTAATCTTGATAAAAAGCAATTAGAAGCGAGATAGAACCGGGTCCGGCCAACATTGGAATGGCTAGCGGAGTTAAGGCAATTTGGTTGCGTGTTTGGGCATCACTTTCTACTTTTTTATTTACGCCTCGTGTTTTATTGAATTTTCCTGTGAGTAATGAAAATCCTGAGCTTACAATGATTAAACCACCGGCAATACGTAGGGCGTCGATGCTAATGCCAAAGAACTTCAACACATATTCCCCAATAAAAAAAGAAATGATTAATATGATAAAAACATTCAAGGCGGTTAAAAGAGAAACCCTAGAACGTTCAACTTTTGTATAATCTTGGGTTAATCCCACAAAAATAGGAACTGCTCCTAATGGATTCAATACCGAAAATAAAGCAGCAAAGATGTAGATAAATAATTCCATTGTTTTTTCAGCAAAATAAAGGCAACGCTTTCAAATGAAAGTTACCAAATGAATAAAACAAAGTTACTATAATTCATCAATATATGTAGGTGAATTTTCAGATTTCAATTGGTTTAATTTTTCCATGAAAGCTGAAAACTTTTTATTGGGAACCGAATTATCTATTGAAATGAAGAGGTGATCAATATGAAAGGTATACGAATTTCCGGGTTTGTATATCACTAATTTGTAAAAAGGTATAATAAGTGAATAGCTTTCCAAAAGCGAACGGAAACCGATTATAATTCCTTTAGGACGCAATTCAATATTGCACCAATTTAGGTTGTGGTCAAGAGAAAGCAATTGCGTTATTTGTTCACTTGATTTTGTGATAATCATGCGGGGAGAACCGATTCCTTTTAATTTTAGGTTTTCTATAAAAGTAAAAGGTTTCCCAACGGCTTCGTCTATTAATTTTGCGGTTTTCTTATCGTTGTAGGAAGTGTTTAAAAGCATCTTTTGTCCATTTACACCCTAAAAGTATGAAATAACACAGTAAGATGACTCAATTTAATAAGGGTTTATGATTTGTTTAGTGATGAATTGATTTTGAGTTAAAAACAGTACTTTTATAAAAAATTTTAGAAATGAAAAAAACATTGGTTATTGGTGCTTCCACAAATCCGGAACGCTATTCTTTTATGGCGATTAACAGCTTGGTTAAAAAAGAGCATGCCGTGGTTGCAATTGGACAAAAGTTAGGTGAAGTAGCCGGTGTAAAAATTCAAACCAAACAAATCCCGTTTAAAAATATTGATACCGTAACGTTATATTTGAATCCAAAAGGGCAACGCGATTACTACAATTATATAGTTGGATTGCAACCTAAGAGAGTCATTTTTAATCCCGGCACCGAAAATCCTGAGTTTTATGCTTTGTTGGGGATTAATAACATTAAAGTCGAAGTAGCTTGCACGCTGGTTTTACTTTCTACGAATCAGTATTAGCGGTTGACTGTTATCGGTTATCAGTTGACTGAAAACTGCGACTGAAAACTGCGACTGCCAACTGTGACTTACCTTCTTCGGATAAGCAATAATCCCATAAAAGTCAGTAATCCATTTACGATTAAGATTTCAAATCCGAATTCAAATCCAAACCAAGATTTACTATTCAGATTGAGCACAACGGATGAAATGACAGCGAAAATAGCAACAATGGGCACACATTTGTCTTTTACGTTCCATTTGGTAAACAATCCAAAACTGTAAAGTCCAAGAAGTGGACCGTAAGTAAATCCGGCGAATTTCAGTACTTTATCAATGATGCTGGCGTCTTCTACAAAATATTTAAAACTTAGGATTACGATGACAGAAACCGCAACAAACATTTTATGAATTTGTTTGCGGATGACAACTTGTTTTACGGCATCGTATTTCTTTTCAATTTCTAAAATATCGATGCTAAAAGAGGTGGTTAGCGAAGTCAATGCACTGTCGGCACTTGAATAAGCTGCGGCAATTAAACCTAAAATAAAGAAAAATGCCACGCCAATTCCTAAATATTCGTTGGCAAGAATAGGGAAAAGCTGGTCTTTGTGAGCATCAATATTGTATTTTAGGGCATATTCAGTGAACAATAATCCCATTACTAAGAACAGAAAATTCACAAACGTGAGCACGATGGTAAACCAAAACATATTCTTTTGTGCGTCTTTTAGACTGCGACAAGTGAGGTTTTTTTGCATCATATCTTGGTCGAGACCGGTCATAACAATGGCAATAAAGGCTCCGGATAAAAACTGTTTCCAAAAGTAATTAGGTGAACTCATATCCTCAAAAAAGAAAGTTTTAGAAAAATCACTTTCTGCAATAAAACCTGAAATATTCGAAATGTTTAACCCTAAATCTTGTGAAACCGTGACAATGCAAAACACCACAGCAATCAGCATAAAAAGTGTTTGTAGTGTATCGGTCCAAATGATGGTTTTGATACCGGATTTATTGGTATAGACCCAAATCAGTAAAATAGTAACAGTTACGGTTATCCAATACGGAACATTCAATTTGTCAAAAACAAGGGTTTGCAACACATCGGCAACCAACATTAAGCGTAAATTAGAGCCTACGGTTCGCGAAATAATAAAAAACCAGGCTCCGGTTTTGTAGGCATTTCTACCAAATCGGTCCCCTAAATAAGTGTAAATTGACGTAAGATTTAATCGGTAGTAGAGTGGAAGTAAAACAGTCCCGATTACAAAATAACCCACAATGTAACCGAGTACCAATTGAAAATAAACAAATTGAGACGCTTCTACTTTTCCGGGAACGGAAATAAACGTAACTCCGGAGAGTGAAGCCCCAATCATTCCGAATGCCACCAAATACCAAGGAGAGTTTTTATTGGCTTTAAAAAAGGCATCATTTCCTTCGTCTTTTTTACTGATTAAAGTGGAAATTAAAATGAGTAAGCCAAAATAACTTAGAATAATGAGTACAATTGAAAAAGGTTCCATGTTGGCATTTTTAAGGCTGCAAAGTACAAAAAACCATTGAATTGAAATTTGAAAATAAACGAATAAACTTTATTTTTTGAAGTCGTTTAGTTGACGTAAAACACGTATTTTTGCCCTTATGGAATTTTCGTCAAAATTATTAGAGAAAGCGGTACAAGAAGTATCACAATTACCGGGCATTGGAAAACGCACGGCATTGCGACTGGTCTTACATTTGTTGAAACAACCCAAAGAACAAACAGTCTATTTAACTCAAGCATTACAAACTATGCGTGAAGATATAAAGTTTTGTTCTCAATGCCATAACATTTCAGATACAACACTTTGTGAAATTTGTGCAAATGATAGCAGAGATGAAGGTTTGTTATGCGTAGTAGAAGATATTCGGGATGTGATGGCCATAGAAAGTACCAATCAATTTAAGGGAAAATACCATGTCTTAGGAGGAAAAATTTCTCCAATTGATGGTATTGGTCCCGGACAATTGCATATAGCCACCCTCGTAGATAAGATAAAAACAGGAGTCATTCGCGAAGTTATATTTGCTTTAAGCTCTACAATAGAGGGAGATACAACCAATTTTTTCATTTACAGACAAATTAAAGATTTACCCGTTAAAACATCTACGATTGCCCGGGGAATTTCTGTAGGAGATGAGTTGGAATACGCAGACGAAGTCACCTTGGGTCGGAGTATTGTAAATCGTATTCCATTTGAAAATACCATGAAAAGCAATTAATTAAATGCTTTCTTTTTTGAAATTACAATTGAAAAACTATCTTTGTTTGCTAAAATTTTTTTAAATGAATAAAATTGTATTTTACGGGTTGCTTCTCATAGGTATTCTGGCAGCTTCTTGTGTTCCTACTAAAGATTTGATTTATCTGCAAGATAAAGATTCAAGTACGAACAAACCCGTAATTTCTGAGGTAAATAAAAAACCCTATCGCATTCAGGCCAATGATGTGTTGATTGTAAATATAAAAACAATTGATCCTGAATTATCCGAAATGTTTACGCCCACCAACTCAAATACCCAAAGGGTTCAATCTGAACAAGCATTGTATTTTGAAGGTTTTTCAGTTAATGATCATGGCAATATTCGAATTCCGGTTTTAGGAGAAGTAAATGTTCTTGGTTTTACTTTAGATGAAGTTCGATTAAATATAGAACAAAAATTATTAGACGAATATTTTAAAAAAGAAGCCAATTTGTTTGTGAGTGTGCGTTTAGCCGGTCTTCGCTATACCATTAATGGTGAAGTGGCATCACCAGGGTCTAAAGTTTTGTATGTAGAAAGAGTTAGTATACTTGATGCAGTAGCCAATGCCGGAGACATAACCGTTACCGGTGACCGTAAAAATGTGGTTATAGTGAGACAGTATCCTCATGGAATTGAAATGCATACCGTTGATTTAACTTCTCGAAATGTGTTATCCTCTCCCTATTTTTATCTTCAACCCAATGATTACATTTTAGTTAATCCTCTGAAAGAGAAATCTTGGGGAACAGGAACAACCGGTTTACAATCTTTGGC
>JANJWE010000198.1 GCA_024709705.1 Flavobacterium sp.
CTTGTAAAACATTGAAGTTTTTTGCATTAAGCACTCTTTTTTCAAGTTCATATCCTTCTTTTTTTACTGCTTTGAATATTTTTTCTAAATATTCACCATTACTAGCTGAAAGTATACCAGGAACGTTTTCAAATACAAACATCTTAGGTTTATATCGATTTAAAAACTTTACATAATGTTTATATAAATGATTTCTTGGATCATCTTCCATGTTTTTTCTAGCTCTACCAGCAACTGAATAGGCTTGGCAAGGCGGACCTCCTATTACTAAATCAACTTTATCGTTTAGCAATTCATTATCTATTACTTCAAAAATTTCAGGTAATGTTTTTGGAGAAATCTCTTTATTAATTACTGATTTGATTAAATTTGATGGGACTTTATTCCATAATTGATCTCTTGAAATTTTGCCTTTCAAATAATCATAATATTCTGAAACTCTATTGTTTTCTTTTAAATAATGAAAAGCTGTTCTTGTTTTTAAAGTATCACAAGCGTCTTTATTCATTTCAACGTGAGCTATAGGTCTAAAACCAGCTCTAATGAATCCTTCTGATAATCCACCGGCTCCAGCAAATAAGTCAATAAATTTTAATGAACTATTCATATTCAAACAACTCTTTAATATTCACCTCAAGGGCATTAGCTAATTTTTCGATAATTAAAAGGGAGACATTTCTTTTACCCTTTTCTATATCAGAAATATAGGTTCTGTCAATATTGGCAGTATTAGCCAAATATTCTATTGAATACATTTTTTGTTCTCTAAGCAATTTTATTTTTTTGCCAAATTTTTCTTTCAAATCCATAGTGCATAAATATATTTAAATGAGGACAATAGTCCGGTTGACAATTGTCGTCATTTTAGGAAAGTTTCAAACATGAGAAAGCTTTGGGTTTTTTTTTATTCGTTTCCTCCCCCATCAAAACAACAAGTACCCAAAACAAAAAAAGCCCTCCAGAACAGAGGGCTTTAACATTCAGAAGATGAAAAAAGGCGGGAATTATTTGACAATCAGTTTAGATACAGCTCCTTCGGAGGTTTTTACAAAATATAAACCACTGCTTAAAGAAGAAGTATCTAACGTTTGAGCATTTTGAGCTTGGAAAATTAATTTTCCGGTGTTGTCATACACTTGAATATCGGCTGTACGGTTAAAATAAACCAAACCGCTTTCCGATGGATTCGGGAAAACCACAAACGTTTTGGGGGCGTTGTTCCCAAAATCCGGGGTAGAAAGAGTGGTAGCATCTACTTCAAAAATAGTTATCGTACCACTAATTTCATTGGATACCAAAATATAACCAACGCCCGTTGGGCTATCGGTAGGCTCAATATAAATGATCCCTTCTGCACCAAGGTCACCGGCATAAGCCGAAGTGCTTCGGGTGTTTTTGTAATCTACAAACGTGGGGTTATTCGGGTCGGTAATGTTATACACCATTACCCCACCAATGCGTTCCAAAGCTACAAAAGCAAAGGTTTGATCGGCAATGGTAGCCACAGTTACACCTTCCGGCTCCGGACCTTTGGCACGGCTTCTCACTTTGGGTGTATTGCTGCCGTGGTCGGCATTGAACAAGGTTGGGTAATTCGCAGCCGTGTAGCGTTCAAAATCATCGCCACTATCATACACTATTTGTTGCGTTGCCGTATTAAAAATCGAAAACGAACGAGCTCCCACACAGTTGATTTCTTCAAATTCCGGGTCGGCATCTAGGTTTCCGTTTAAGTTGGTAGCTCTAAAACGTCCCAAGTTGTGCGATTGTTTCAACATAGCGGCATTCGGGAAAATGGCAGCATCCAATCCGTAGGCATTAGCTCCCACGGCAACACGTTCTTCAAAACCGCTGTATTCTTTTTCGTCGCCTTCATTGGCCGTAATCAAATAGGTTGTGCCGTTTACGGTATAGCTGGCTATCGCATCCGGAATATAAAACGCTTTTACGGGCCAGTTGGCAATCAATACTTCGTTGTTGTTGTCCGAAGCATCAAAACCGTTTCCGGGCAAACTCATGTCTTTGGTGCCCAATGCCCAAACGCCTGTGTAGGTATTGTTGGTTAAATTGATTTCGGCAATCGCATTGTTTTCTTGTAAAGCTACCCACGCTTTTTGGCTGTCGGCACTTACCGTAATGTATTCCGGTTCAAAATCTTGCGATAACGTACTGGTTAATTTCAATTTACGAACCCCCGATGCCATCAAAGCCGCTTCTTGAGCATTGAATAGGGTAAATAATAAAGTAGTTACATTACTTTGCGTCAAATTGGCAATTCCACCCGAAATATCAATGATACTTACCGAACCTTCGGGATCAATACTGTAATTGCTGTTAGGTTGTCCTTCGTTTGCCGTTAAGACTTTGGTACCGTCCGGTGTAAACGTTAGCATATCGGGCAAGGCACCCACAGTTACTTGTTTTAAAAAGGTTCCGTTGGTATCAAAAAAGACAACAGAACCATCCAAAACTTCATTGGCATTAGGCGAAGCTACAGCAACAATTCCGTTTTTTACCGCCACACTGGTAATACCGCCATACGGATTCATATTTACAGAACTAATCAACGAGGGAGCGGCAGGATTACTAAAGTCGATTATATCTAA
>JANJWE010000114.1 GCA_024709705.1 Flavobacterium sp.
GACTGACCACCCGGACCAGATGAACAGAAATAATCAATCCGTACATCATTCATATCAATTTGCACATCAAATTCTTCCGCTTCCGGTAAAACCATTACGGTTGCGGCAGAAGTATGCACACGTCCTTGTGTTTCTGTTTGTGGAACTCGCTGTACACGATGAACACCTGCTTCAAATTTCAAAGTTCCGTACACATCTTCTCCGGTAACTTCAAAAATAATTTCTTTGAAACCTCCGGCTGTTCCTTCGTTCATATCTACGACTGACGTTCTCCAGCCTTTACTTTCGCAGTATTTTGTGTACATTCTGTATAAATCTCCGGCAAAAATCGAGGCTTCGTCGCCACCGGTTCCGGCACGAACTTCCACCATTACGTTTTTTGCATCTTCCGGGTCTTTCGGGATAAGCAAGAACTTAATTTCTTCTTCTAATTCCGGAAGGCGTTGTTTGGCATCGTCCAATTCCATTTTGGCCATTTCCACCATTTCGGCATCCGAACCATCGGCAATAATTTCGTTGGCTTCTGTTATATTTTGGGTCAAACGAATGTATTCTTCTCGTTTTTCAACCAACCCTTTCAGGTTTTTATATTCTTGGTTCAATTGCACATAACGCTTCTGATCGGCAATCACATCCGGTTGAATAATCAAATCTGATATCTCGTCGAAACGCTGCTTTACATATTGTAATCTGTCTAACATAATGCTACTACTCTATTTTGGAGTGCAAAAGTACGATTTTTTGTTTCAAGTTTCAAGTTTCTCTTTTCAATGTTTTGTTGTAGTATTGTTTAACAAAATCTTTGAATATGAAAAATAAAATTTACATCCTTTTTCTACTGGCAATTTCAAGTTTTTCATGTGAACAAAAAACCACAAAATATAAAGAATTAGAAAAAGCTAATTGGTTTTTAGGAAAATGGGAATATATAACGCCATTTAAATCATTCACTGAAGAATGGAAAAAAGAAAATGATTCTTTATTTCTAAGTGAATGTTTTTTAGTAAAAGAAAAAGACACTATTTATGCTGAAACCATTCGATTAGAACAAATAAAAAATGAGTTATTTTATATCATAACTATTACTAACCAAAATTACAATAAACCCGTTACTTTTAAATTAACTTCTTCTACTTCAGATTATTTAGTTTTTGAAAATCCTACTCACGATTTTCCAAAAAAAATAACTTACAAATTAGTAAACAAAGACAGTTTGTATGCCGAGATAAGTGGCGTTGATAAAAGCGAAGGATTTCCGTTCAAGAGAACAAATTGATAAAAACAGTTCTCCCATTTTCAATTCTTATGAGGTGAATCTAAATCTTTTTTTACTTCACTAATTCAATTTTATTGATACTCAATATCTTATTTCTTTCTTGCTAAAATTATTTAAAATTAATCTAAATAAACTTTGCATTTTTAAATTCAACCTTTATTTTTGCAATGTTATTTTTAATTAATCTAAATAAGATATAATGAAATCTATTTTCTATGTCCTTACACTAATGCTTAGTATTTCAGGCATTCAAGCTCAATCCGGAACTATTACCGGAATGGTTAAAAACAATCAAAATCAACCTTTAGAAAACGTAAATGTGAGTCTAATTGGAACTTCAAAGGGAAGTAAAACCAATACCGATGGTTCTTTTGTTATCACAAATCTGGCAAATGGAACTTATACGTTACAGTTCTCTCATTTGGGCTATACAACCCAAGAAATTACTGTTAACTTAAACCAAATGATGCATTTGGGCAACATCATCCTTCAAGAAAAAAACCAATCGCTAGAAGAAGTTGTGCTCAACGGAAAAGTAAACAAATACCGTAGAGAAGAAAGTACTGTGGTTTCTAAAATGCCTTTAAAAGACATTGAGAATCCACAGGTTTACAACGCCATTCCAGCTGAACTTTTGAAAGAACAAGTGGTAACCAATTTTAACGATGCTCTTAAAAACGCTACCGGAGTGACTCGCCTTTGGGAATCTACCGGAAGAAATGGTGATGGAGCCGAATACTATTCTATGCGTGGTTTTGCCGTTCAACCCACGATGACCAATGGCTTGCCATCTTTGACCAACACAACGATTGACCCCATTAATGTTGATAATATTGAAGTTATCAAAGGGCCTTCGGGAACCTTATTTGGCAGTAGCGTTATTTCGTATGGTGGTTTAATCAACGTAATAACCAAAAAACCCTACGAACGATTTGGTGGCGAAATCAGTTACATCAACGGAACGTATGGTAGCAATCGTGTGACGGCTGACCTCAATATGCCTTTGAGTGATAAAGCGGCATTACGTGTTAATACAGCTTACACCAACGAAGAATCGTTTCAAGATGCCGGATTTTCCAATGCTTTTTTCATTGCTCCTTCTTTAAAATACCAAGTAAATGACAAACTAACTTTCTTGGTAAATACCGAGTTTTACAAAAACACCTCAGCCAGACAAAGTATGATTTTCTTAAGTCGATTTGCTCCGCTTTCTTTTGACAACATGAACTTGTTTGACCAAAACTATAAAAGATCATTCACGTCCAACGACTTAACTATGACCAATAGTTCGTTTAACATGCAAATGCAAGCGTTGTATAAGCTTTCAGAAAATTGGACTTCGCAAACGGTTTTATCCAAAAGCAGCACCAAAACCAACGGATATTACCAGTACTTGTGGGATTCTGCCAATGGTGACGAATTCACGCGTTTCATCTCCAAAGCAGACGGAACCTTTTACACTACCGACATTCAACAAAATTTCATTGGCGATTTCAAAATCGGAAAAATGAGAAACCGATTGGTTGCCGGATTGGATTATTACAATTCCCGATTAATCAACGGCGGATCCGGTTGGGTAGCCAATGGAACCGTATCATTAGTAAACGGAACCGATACCGGAATACTAACACAAGCCGGAACCAATGCTCTTTTAACCGATAGTTTTGCCGGAAATACCGAAGCCAGTCAAGAAATAATGAGTGCTTATGTTTCAAACGTATTGAATATTACTGATAAATTATCGGTAATGGCAAGTTTGCGTTTGGACTATTTTGATGGAAAAACATCACAATACGATGCCCAAGAAACCAAAGGTCAGGTTGCTGTTTCACCAAAACTAGGTGCGGTGTATCAATTGATTGAAAACAAAGTTTCCGTTTTTGGTAATTATATGAACGGTTTTCAAAACGTAGCTCCCGTTACTGTTGCCGATTTGGATGGTAGCAACCCAAGAACCAAAGAATTCGACCCCGAGCAAGCCAATCAATATGAATTTGGGTTAAAAACCAGTTTGTATAAAGATGTCATTTCGGCTTCTATTAGTTATTACAACATTTTGGTAAAAGACCGAGTTATAACCGACCCAAACAACATTAACAATTCCATTCAAGGGGGTGAAGTTCAAAGTCAAGGTGTCGAAATCAGTATCGTTGCCAATCCCATAAAAGGATTGAACATTATCACCGGTTTCAGTCATAATGAGGCCGAAGTAACCAAAGAAACTCCGGGTGAAGGGTATTTAGGATTACGTCCCGAAGAGGCCGGTCCGGAAACCTTGGTTAACTTCTGGGCTAACTATTTGTTTACCGAAGGTCAATTCAAAGGATTCGGAATTGGTTTTGGCGGTAACTACGCCAGCGAATACAAAACCTTAAACAGAGCCAATACCGGAACGTTTGCTTTGCCCTCATACACAGTATTAAACTCGGCTTTGTCTTATGACAGTCCAAAGTTTACGGTTTCCCTAAAATTGAATAATCTATTGAATGAAAAATATTATTCGGGTTGGTCAACGGTTACACCTCAACGTTTGCGAAGCATCAACGCCGGAATAACGTATAAATTTTAATTTACACAAATCGTTTAAAATAAACTCCTCACGCCGATGGGGAGTTTTAGCATTTCACTATGAAAAACTCTCCCTTCAAAAAAGGCATTCGAAAACTGCATCTTTGGCTAGGATTGTCAACAGGTTTGATTGTATTTCTTATCTCGATTACCGGAGCCATTTATGTGTTTCAGGAAGAAATTACCCATTCCATCAGAAAAGATGCTATTTATCATTATGAAGAAAACATCGCTGCTAAAAAACCGCTTTCGCTAAAAGTTTTAGAGCAAAAAGTGGATGCATTTACGAATGAAAAATACCCGATTCATTGGGTAACGATTCCGATTGACAAAAGCCGAAGCTACATTTTTTATTACTACGAACGCAATCCGGAAGGCTGGAACTTTTATGAAGAATATGTGGTTTACAAATCAGTGTATGTAAATCCGTTTACGGGAGAAATTCTTGGGGTTTACGATGAAACCACTGATTTTTTCAACATCATCAAATCCATCCATTTTAGTTTTATGCTAAATACCGAATGGGGAACGTATGTGTGCGGCATTCCAACCTTGATTTTTCTGTTTATGCTGATTTCGGGAATTATTTTATGGTGGCCCAAAAACAAAAAAGCCCGCAAACAACGTTTTGCTTTTCGTTGGGAAAATGTCAAAAGCTGGAAACGCAAAAACTATGACTTGCACAATATTTTAGGATTTTACGTTTCGTCGTTAGCATTTGTAGTAGCTTTTACCGGATTGTTTTATGCGTTTTTCTTTATTCAAGCTATTTTGTATTTTGTGTTTTCGGGCGGAAGCACTACCTATCCTGATTTTTCGCACATTCAAACCCAAGCTCCTATTGAAATGCGTAACGAATACACCTTGGATAAAATTGCCCAACAAGTTGAAGCTTTATATCCCGATGCCTTTCAATACAGTTTAGATTTGGGTTACGACCATTTAGACGACCACGAACATCCCAATTATGATGTGTTTGTCAAGCAACTCTCCTACTCCTACCATGTGAATCACAGTTTGATTTTTGATGAAAATTCAGGAGAATTATTGCACCAGCATTCGCACCAAGACAAAAACTTAGGCGAAAAAGCCATTGCCGCCAATTACGACATTCATATTGGAGCTATTTTTGGCATTTGGAGTAAGATATTAGCACTGATTATCAGTCTCATTTGTGCCTCTTTACCCGTTACTGGATTTTTAATTTGGTGGGGAAGACGAAATAAAAATGGTAATAAAGCGATTTAAAGTCGTTAATTTTAAAAAAAATCCCGACTCTCATCGGGATTCTCTATTTTCTATATGCTTTGCTCTATTTTCTCACCCTTTCACCGGAATATGCTCCAAAATTTCCAACACAAACTTCCAATATTTTTGTGCCGATGCAATCGAGGCACGTTCATCCGGAGAGTGAGCTCCGTGAATCGTTGGGCCAAACGAAATCATATCCATGTTGGGGTAATTGGTTCCTAAAATGCCACATTCTAAACCGGCGTGACACGCTACCACATTGGGTTTTGCTCCATTTTGTTTTTCGTAAATATTGACCAAAACATCCAAAATAGGTGAATTCACATTCGGTGTCCAACCCGGATAACTGCCACTAAAGGTCACTTCGCAACCCATTAATTCAAACGCTGAACGCAAGGCATTCGCTAAGTCAAATTTAGAGGTTTCCACCGAAGAACGTGTTAAACATTGCACGGAAATAGTGCCGTCTTTCACGGTAACTTTCGCTATATTATTGGAGGTTTCCACCAAATCAGCCATATCAGCACTCATTCGGTAAACGCCGTTGTGAGCCGCATAAATCGCACGTATCAATCCTTCTTGAACGCCTAATTCCATTACTTTTTCCGGTAATTCGGTTTCGGTGATTTCAATGGTTAAATTCGGTTCTGTGGTTTTAAATTCTTTTTTAATATCGTCAATCACTTCTTGCATATCCAACTGAAATGCTCCTTCATAAATAGCCGAAATTATCACTTTGGCTACACTTTCTCTCGGAATGGCGTTACGTAAACTTCCCCCATTAATTTCGGCAATTTGCAAACCGAAATTTTCAAAACCATCAAACAACAAACGGTTCATGATTTTGTTGGCATTGCCCAAACCTTTGTGAATATCCATCCCGGAATGGCCACCTTTCAAACCTTTTACGGTAATCGTGAAAGCTAATGAATTTTCCGGCGTTTCTTCTTCTTTATAACTTCGGGTTGCGGTAACATCCACACCACCGGCACAACCAACACAGAGATCGCCGTCTTCTTCGGTATCTAAATTCAATAGAATTTCTCCGTTTAACAAACCGCCTTTCAAGCCCATGGCTCCGGTCATTCCGGTTTCTTCGTCAATGGTAAAAAGAGCTTCAATCGCCGGATGCGGAATGTCTTTGCTTTCTAAAATCGCCATGATAGTGGCCACTCCTAAACCGTTGTCGGCACCTAGTGTCGTTCCTTTGGCACGAACCCAATCGCCATCCACATACATTTCGATGCCTTGTGTGTCAAAGTCGAAAGTGGTATCGTTATTTTTTTGATGCACCATGTCTAAATGCGATTGCATTACAATGGTTTTTCTATTTTCCATGCCCGGAGTAGCCGGTTTTCTGATGATCACGTTTCCAACTTCATCTTTGAGGGTTTCAAGACCTAATTGCTTTCCGAAATCCATCATAAACGCAATGACACGTTCTTCTTTTTTAGACGGACGAGGAACCGCGTTAAGATCGGCAAATTTATTCCAAAGTGCTTTGGGTTCTAGGTTTCTGATTTCTTGGTTCATTTTTTCTGAGTTGCTGAGTTACTGAGATGTTGAGTTTATTAGTTAATTCCTTCAACTCTATCTACAAAAACATTTACTAATTTATGCGTATGATTTATTTCTAAAGTATCGTTCCAAAGCTTATTCATTGTAGCGAAAAATTCATTCATTTTCATATTTCTAAAACGAATGTGAATCACTTTAGGAGGTGGATTGTGTAATAGAATTTTGTTTGAAAAATCAACATCTTTTGTAATAATCGTCAAATTATTACTTTTTGCATAGTGCCAAATTTCTTCATCAGATGATTGATCGTTTATATCTTTTTGATGAATAAATTCTTCAGAGTTCCAAAGTGAAAAATAATACGGAAGATTTAAATCAATCAAATACTTAACCATTTAAGCTACTTTTTTGATGGTGTAATTTCTATTCATTAAAGCCGAAGCAAATTTTAAACAAGCATCGATATCTTCAATTTCCAGAGAAGGATATTGTTTTAAAACTTCTTCTTTTGTCTCTCC
>JANJWE010000230.1 GCA_024709705.1 Flavobacterium sp.
CCGATAACAGTTAACACCCATCCATCTTCAGACTCAACTTTCCATCCACATACGAAAGAATAAATGGTATTTTCTCTAACGTGCAACGTGGCTCAATTGTAAATTGAATATGTCCGGATACTTCAAAGTTTTCCTTGTTTAGTACTTTTAACGATTGTTTGTAATGCGTGTTTTGTCGAACCCATTTAACAAAACCTTCGTTTTCATCCACTTTTGATAAAGGGGTTTCGATGATGGCACCATTGGTTTGCAAATGTTGCGGTTCAGTAAGTACGATGGTGAATTTTCCCGTGAAAGAACCGGGTTCTGTAGGCGAAACAAAATAGCCATTCTTCTTTACATTCATTTGAATGGAAAGTACATGCTCTTTATCGCTTTGTTTGTCAATGCGAATAATTGCAGTGTAAAGCGGATCTTCTTTTACCAGATCATCGCTAAAATGAGTTGGGCCAACATATACGCTGTCTGCTACTTTGGTATTTTGAGCCAAATCTTGTGAGTTGACTTCCGCACAATTGTAATTGAACGAAAGAAGGAGTAATCCGAAAAAGAAACTGTTGTTCATGATGGATGATTTTAAAGATTTTTAATTAAAATTGATTCTATAATTACCGTTACCACGGTCCGATTCTAGTAACATTCACAAAGGCATTGTTTTCAAAACGATACGCTCCTTTAAAACCTACAAACCAGAGTCGCTGTTGTCGGTCTTGGTAGATTTGAAAAGGGAAAGGTGAAAAATTACCTTCTTGCTTTTGTTGGTCTTGGTTAACTTCAAAGGGCAAAACTGTATGATCGCTTATTTTAATTTTAGCTTCAATTTTCTGGAATGTTTTACCGTTGTAATGATAGATATCACGTTTATTGGCAGAAAACCAAATCGCACCGGTTTTATCTTCAAAAACACAGCCAACGCCTACCTCTTTTCCAAGTACATTTTCAGTGATGTTTTGAAAAGTTTTTCCATTGAAGTGAAAAAGTCCGTTAGAAGCAGAAATGTAAAATGTTCCATCTTTACGTTCAATTATCTGATGCACAAAATTAGAAATCGATTGGTCTTTTGCGGAGATGTTCGTTAATACCTTTCCGTCAAACCTATACGCTCCACCATTGGTAGCAAACCACACATAGCCTTTACGATCTTCCATAATGGAATGTATCATTTTAGAAGTGCTAACGCCAAAGTTTGGATTTACTTTTCCTTCCGGAATTTCAAACGGTGTAAATGCTTTGCCATCAAAAGTAAAGACACCCTGAGTAGTTCCAACCCAAAGTGTTCCTTTTGAGTCCATTAGCATGCTCCAAAGTCCGCCGGTTGTCAGAATATCTTTTTCATGATAATTGGTAAAATACCTTCCGTCATATTTCGCAATTCCACCGCCATAACCAATCCAAATCGCTCCATCTTTGTCTTCGAGTATAACATGTACCGTTACTCCCTGACCAGTACGATTTTTAATATCAAAATAAACAAGTCCATTTTTGTCTTTTCGACAGAGTCCGTTTTGTGTTCCAAACCAAAAATTTCCTTTACTATCTTGAAAAACAGTTCGAACCACGCCACTGATTTGGTTTCCTTGGTAATCTTTGTCATGGATGTCAACTCTATATTCGGGCAAAGTTTCTGCTTTTACACTTATACTATCAGCATGTATTTTCGTTTGCTCCGGTATAAATTTTAATGATGTAGCATTTTTTTCAATTTGCCCGGCACACGATGTTATACATAACGTACAGAGTAGTGAAAGACCAATTGCTTTTGTTTTAAAAATAGTTAATTGAATGTATTTCATTGTTATTTTCTTAGTAGTATAAAGTGAGTGTTAAATAAAGTTATTCTATTTGAACAAACTTGATGTAAAACTAGCCCAATCAATTTTTTAAAATGTAAAAAATATGTAAAAGAAGTGTCAACAGTTTTAAAAAATCACAAAATTGTATGTTATTTGCAGGACTTATGAATCAACGAAAAATTTATTTTTACGGTAGTGTTTGCTTAGCCATTTTTGCTGCAATCATGATTTTCACTTCTACTAAAAAAGACGAACCCTTTTCTGAATTGGTAAAAATTGCCTTGCGGGATGTGGGCAATAAATTATTATTAGCCAATCAAGACAGTACATCACTGATATTGCCGGTTCAAAAAGTAGAAGAATCAAAATTTCAACTTTCCTTTGAAAAAGAGCTGACTATTTTTCCTGATACTTTGGTAAAAGTTGTGCAAGAAAGTTTTCAAAAAGCCAACCTTCCCTCCCATTATCAACTGGAAGTGAAACAATGTAAAGATTTGGAAGTGGCGTATAGTTTTCTAAAAAATGCCGGCGTTGAAAAAGATATTATTCCTTGTGGCGGACGAAACATGCCACAAAAATGCTATACGATTGAAGTACGCTTTTTAGAAAAAACAGTAACTTCCAGTTTTAATACTATTTGGATAGTGCTCTTGTCATTAAGTATAATAGCTACTTTTATCTTCTTTCCGAAAAGAAAAAAGATAAAACAATCTCATTCCACCATCGAAAATGGAATTCCATTGGGCAAATTTCAGTTTTATCCCGAAGAAAGTAAATTACTATTGGACTCAAATGAAATCAATCTCTCCAAAAAAGAAGTGGAATTATTGACGCTTTTTGTAGAAAATCCCAATAAAATCATAAAACGAGAAGAACTCTCCAAAAAAGTTTGGGAAGATCATGGAGTTTTTGTTGGACGTAGTTTGGATACGTATGTGTCAAAATTGCGTAAAAAATTGAGTGAGGATGAAAGCATTAAGTTGACGAATG
>JANJWE010000253.1 GCA_024709705.1 Flavobacterium sp.
AACGCAATCGGGCTATGTTGGAGGTGTTATATGGATGTGGATTGCGAGTTTCTGAGTTGATTACCCTCAAGATATCCGATTTATTTCCAGAGGAAGGGTTTGTTAAGATTACCGGAAAAGGAAACAAACAACGTTTTGTACCCATAGGTTCAACTACTTTAAAATTCATTAGTATTTATCGTTCACAAGTACGAATTCATCTACCCATTCAAAAAGGTTTTGAGGATACATTATTTTTAAACCGCAGAGGCAAGCAATTAACGCGAGCTATGGTTTTTACCATTTTAAAAAATTTGGCTGTTGCAATTGGTTTGCAAAAATCTATCAGTCCGCATACTTTCAGACATTCTTTTGCAACCCATTTATTGGAAAATGGAGCCGATTTAAGATCTATTCAGCTAATGTTGGGTCATGAGTCTATTACTACTACAGAAGTTTATGTTCATTTGGATCGCAAGCATTTAACTCAAGTAGTGCATCGGTACCATCCGAGAAAATAATTCTTGTGAATATTTACCATTGCTATTACAAAAAAAAATGACTTGCATTTGCAAGTCATTTATATGCTTAAAATTTTATTGTTTTATTTTGCAATATTTACGGCTCTCGTTTCACGAATTACCGTAATTTTTACTTGACCCGGATAGGTCATTTCAGTTTGAATTTTTTGTGAAACTTCAAATGAAAGCTTTGCAGCTTGTTCATCAGAAACTTTTTCACTTTCTACAATTACACGTAATTCTCTACCGGCTTGGATGGCATAGGCACTCTTAACTCCGTTAAAACCAAAAGCTATGGCTTCTAAATCTTTTAAACGTTGGATGTAAGAGTCTAATACTTGACGTCTGGCTCCCGGTCTGGCTCCCGAAATAGCATCACAAACTTGAATAATTGGAGAAATCAGGTACTTCATTTCAATTTCATCGTGGTGGGCTCCAATGGCGTTGCAAACTTCTTCTTTTTCGCCATATTTTTCAGCCCATTGCATACCTAGGATAGCGTGTGGTAATTCGCTTTCGGTTTCCGGTACTTTTCCTATATCGTGTAGTAATCCGGCACGTTTGGCCAATTTTACATTCAAACCTAATTCGGCAGCCATGATACCACAAAGTTTGGCAACTTCTCTAGAGTGTTGTAGTAAGTTTTGTCCGTAAGAAGAACGGTATTTCATACGACCAACCACTTTAATCAATTCGGGATGTAAACCGTGAATTCCTAAATCGATAACCGTGCGTTTTCCAACTTCGATAATTTCATCGTCAATTTGCTTGGTTGTTTTAGCCACGACTTCTTCAATACGAGCCGGGTGAATGCGACCATCTGTTACCAATTTGTGTAATGCTAAGCGAGCAATTTCTCTTCTCACCGGATCAAAACAGGATAGGATAATTGCTTCTGGCGTATCGTCTACAATAATTTCTACACCTGTGGCGGCTTCTAGAGCTCTAATGTTTCTACCTTCACGTCCAATAATTCTTCCTTTTACATCGTCTGATTCAATGTTGAAAACGGAAACACAATTTTCAACAGCCTCTTCCGTTCCTACACGTTGGATCGTGTTTATGATTACTTTTTTGGCCTCTTGTTGAGCAGTTAATTTAGCTTCTTCAAGGGTTTCTTGGATATGAGCCATAGCTTTTGTTTTGGCTTCAGCTTTAAGGCTTTCCACCAATTGTTCTTTGGCTTCCTCAGCAGAAAGACCGGAAATGACTTCTAATTGTTCTACTTGACTCTTGTGTAAACGGTCTAATTCAATTTGTTTTTTATCTAAAACCTCAATACGATTGTTGTAATCGTTAATTTTGATTTCAAAGTCTTCAGCAGATTTTTTGGCTTTGGCCAATTCGTTTGAAACTTGAGATTCTTTATCTCGCGTTCTTTTTTCAACTTCGGCTATTTTTTTGTCCTTAGATAAAATCTCTTTTTCATGTTCTGATTTCAATTCCAAGAACTTTTCTTTAGCTTGAAGTAATTTGTCTTTTTTAATGTTTTCCGCTTCAATTTTGGCATCCTTAAGGATGGAAGCGGCTTCTTTTTTTGCGTTTTTTATAAGGTTTGAAACATTGCTTTTTTCGATCACTTTTGCGATAGCGAAACCTGCGGCAATGCCCACAATTCCTGAGATAATAATAAGTGTAATGTCCATTTTTGTTTTTAGGTTTATATATAAAAAAAGCCTACATTAGAAGATTGTATAAACTCGTATAGACAAGTTTTGAGCTAACTCATTGTTCAAGGATCCCACTACAAGATGGGCATGCTTTAGTAATGATGATTTGCTCATTCTAAATTGTTAGTGTTGAGTTTATCAAATAGAAACTAATGTAGGCAGTATCTTAATTTATGTGTAAGAACGTGGTTTGTTACAGATAATTGGCTAAATCATCATTGATTTTTTTTAGTCTATTCAATGATTCTTCATGGTCTTCGGATTTCTCAATTTGTTTTTGTTCTACTTGAGAGGCAAATTGAAGGGCACACATGGCTAATACATCTTGTTTATCACGAACAGCATAATTTTGCTCAAATTGTTTGATCATCATATCAATTTTTTTGGAAGCACTTCTGAGTCCTTCTTCTTGACTTGGGTCTACCGTTAATGGGTACACTCGGTCTGCAATTGATATCTTAATTTTAAGCTTTTCGTTCATGTTGTATTAGTCGGATAATTGTGCTATACAATAATCAATTTCCCGAATTAATGAATTTATTTTTAGCTTTGTTTCTCTTTTATTTTCGTCACTGCCTAATAATGAATTTGCTATTTTGAGTGTTTCAAACTGTTTTTGCAAGTGGTCTAATTCAACCGCTTTTTTTTCCAGATTTTGATTCGAAACTTGTAATTCGTATTTCAATTGATGTGCTTTTTCCTCTAAAACTTTAATTTTATTAATAAGTTTTAGAATCTTAGCTTCAAGAGAATCAACAATTTCTACCATTTCACTCATAGGAGCAAGTATTCATTTCACGATTCACAAAGTTAGGCATCCTATTCGACTCTCACAAATAATTTATTTTTTTTTTGAAATCTATCGGAACAAAACGGTATATAAAAGATGGATTTGTATCCAATAAAGGAAAATCTTTTACGTTCTTTTTTTATATTAGCAAAAATATAAGCCATGAGACAATTTCTTTTTTTTCTTTTTGTTGCCGCAGTAGGGCATTCTCAATCCCATTATCCTACTGATTATTTTAGTTCTCCATTAGATATTCCGTTGAGTTTATCGGGCAGCTTTGGAGAATTGCGTTCCAATCATTTTCATTCCGGTTTAGATTTCAGAACACAGCAAAAAGAAGGATTGCCTGTTTATGCGACTGCTGACGGATATGTGTCTCGAATTAAGATTTCTGCATTTGGTTATGGAAAAGCCTTATACATTACGCATCCCAATGGCTACACATCGGTATACGGACATTTGTTGGAAATGAATCCTGAAATTGCTGCCTTTTTAAAGCAAAAACATTATGAGCTCCAGCAGTTTGAAGTAGATTTGTTTTTAAAACCTACCGATTTGCCGGTGAAAAAAGGGCAACAAATTGCCTTATCCGGAAATACCGGAGGTTCCGGCGGTCCTCATTTGCATTTTGAATACCGAGATACACAAACTGAAAAGATTATAAATCCGTTCTATTTCGGGCTTGATAAATTGGTGGTTGATACAAAACCTCCCGTAGTGGCTGATATTATCGTTTACCCTTTAAGTGAAGATGCTGTGGTTAATAAGTCACAGCAACCGATTTCTGTGCCCATCATAAAACAAAAAGACGGCACTTACATGGCTTCTTCGGTATTGGCTCGTGGCGAAATTGGGGTTGGCGTACATGCCTATGACGTTTCAGACAACAGTTATGGAAAAAATGGGCTATTTAAATTGAAAGCTACCGTAAACGGAACCCCTTCTTACGAAGTAGATTTTACAACCTTTTCGTATGATGAAACCCGTTATATCAATGCCTATTTGGATTATTATAGATATAAAAAAATGAATCAAAGAGTTCAACGTTTGTTTTACACTAAGCCTTATCCGTTGAGTTTGATTGCTCAATCTAAAACCAATGGTGTTTTGAAAATTGAACCTAATGTAACTTTGCACTACCAATTGGAGCTTTCTGATTTTCACGGAAACAAAGTGTGGGTTACCCTTCCCTTTAAATACAGTAATCAACCTGTGAGTATTCCTAAAAACCAAATTCAAACGCCCTATCACATTAAATCAGAAAAAGAATATCGCTATGAAAAAGAGGGATTTTCAGTATATTTTCCTGAAAATACATTCTATGAAAATTTTTACCTTAAATTTAATGTAACCAATCAAACCTTACAGTTGCATGATGATTCGGTTGCCGTTCATTCTAATTTTTCGGTTTCCTATTTTAATGATTCTATTCCCGAGACCGAAAGGCACTATTATTTTTTAGCAACTAAAGTAGGTTCGAAGATTTTGTACAATGCCACAAAATATAAAATGGGAACATTTACAACCTGGACAAGAAATTTAGGTTCTTTTTATCTGGAACAAGACAAAGTTGCACCACTTGTGAAACCAGTAAATGTAGAATCGGGTAAATGGATGAGCAAAGAAAAAAAACTCCTATTTACGATTTCTGATGCTTTATCCGGAATCAAATCATATCAAGGATTTTTGAATGGAAAATGGATTTTGTTTGATTATGATTTCAAAACACAAACCTTAATGCACGACTTTTCAGATGGGATAGTTGAGGAGGGACGAAATGAATTAAAATTAGAAGTTACAGATAATCTCGGAAATTCTACTATATTTGAAACACATTTTTTTAGAAGTCAGAAACCTTAATTCATTCCTTTGAAAACTAAATATATCCTATTGACATGGCTGTTGTTTTTAACTGCTTTTGTGACTGAAGCTCAAACGGCTCGAATAAAAGGAATTGTTTTAGATAAAAACAACAATCCTGTAGAAGGTGCCACTATAAAATGCCAAGATAAAGGGGCAACATCCAACGCAAATGGGTTTTATGTGATTACCGTTCCGGCAAACGAAAATCTTGTTTTGGTGTTTGAACATGTTTCCTACAAATCGTCTACCCTACAAATCACTTTAAAACCCAATGAAGATTTTGAATACAATTTGCGATTGAGTGAGTTTGAAGAAACACTTGATGAAGTAGTAGTTACCGCTGGTAATCGCAAAAGAGCTATGGGAGTTACTTCAATAGATCCAGCTGTCATTCGAAAAATACCCAGTGCCAATGCCGGAGTTGAAAATATACTAAAATTAGCTCCCGGAGTAAATTCAAATAACGAGTTGAGTACCCAATATTCAGTGCGGGGTGGTAATTTTGATGAGAATTTGGTTTATGTCAACGAGATAGAAGTATACAGACCTTTTTTAATACGTTCCGGTCAACAAGAAGGATTGAGTTTTACTAACACGGATATGGTGGAAAATGTAGATTTTTCAGCCGGAGGATTTCAATCGAAGTTTGGAGATAAAATGTCGTCTGTTTTAGACATAACTTATAGGATACCAAAGGGTTTTGGGGCTTCGGCAGAAGCTAGTTTTCTAGGGGGAAGTCTTTCGGTTGAAGGAGTGAGTAAAAACCAAAAGTGGGCCAACATTACCGGAATACGTTATAGAGATAACAGCTTATTGGTGAATAGTCAAGAAACAGAGTCGAATTTCAGACCTACTTTTGCCGATGTACAAACCTATCTAACTTTTACACCCAATACCAAATGGCAATTTGGATTTTTAGGCAATATTTCTCAAAACAAGTACCAATTTGAACCCTTGTCCAGACAAACCAATTTTGGAACTATTGATGAGCCTATCGCCTTACAAGTATTTTATGACGGAAGAGAAAAAAATCAATACCAAACCCTTTTTGGAGCTTTTAAAGCCGTTTATGATTTATCAGAAAACCATACTTTTAAGTTCATAGCTTCGGCGTATCATACGCAAGAGCAAGAGTATTTTGACATATTAGCAGCTTATTTTTTGGGTGAAGTAGATGGAAATATAGGTTCTGAAACCTTTGGAGACGTTCGATTTACCAG
>JANJWE010000311.1 GCA_024709705.1 Flavobacterium sp.
TTTAATATCCTTACTGTTGAGTTCAATAATTTTTCCGCTTTTGAGAATTACTCTCAGTTTATTGGTAATTACTTTTTCATCTGTTCGGAAGGGAATATAGACTCTGTTGTTTCGTTCAATTGCATCATCTGAATTTATCCAAACTTTTTCATGAAGCAGAAAATATTGGGAGGCAGAATTTTTGGTTGCAATAAATTCTATTTTAATATCTTTTTGAAGTATAACTTCATTTTCGTTTTCAAATATTTTTGGGATTTCAATAGTTTCATTTGAAAAATCAAAATTTTTGAATTTTAAATCTTGAGCAAAATTGTTCGTAAGTTGAAAAAGAACAATGAATAGGAATGCCTTTTTTTTATTCATGATAAGGTAATTTATTTTGTGCTAAGTATAATATTTTCGTTGTAGTGGTTTTTAAGTGTTTTAATAGCTTCATTCCACGATTCAAAATCGGATAGATTGAGAAGCAATTTTTTGGTTTCAACACTAAATTTTAAATTGATAGTATTGTTTTCTTTTGTGTACGCAATGGAATATTTGAGTAAATCTGAATCAAAAGATGAATTTTCCGGAATAGATACTATTTTTTTGTTTGAAGGTATTTCAATTTCAATAGTGTAATTGCTTTTTACCAAGTTTTCAAATTCATACATTGATATTCTATCTTTTTCAATGACTAATTTTTCGAAAGGTTTATCTAGAAAAAGGTTAAGATAGGTTTCATTTCCTGCTTTTACGAGGTAATTGTCTAAAGTGAAATCAAATTCAATAGTATAGGGTAAATCTCTGTTTTTAACATTTTCCTCTTTGTAATTTTTTAACTGAAATTTATTGTTTCCTTTTAGAACTAAACTTTTAATAATTTCGAAACGGGTTTTATTGGATGCGTCTCCAATATTTAACAGGTAGTTACTTCTGGTTAAACCGTTTAATTCCATAACTCCTTTACCTTCCAATTTGTTGTCTAAAAGTTTGATTTGAAGTTTTTCATTGATACTGTTTTCGTTGGCAGATACAACCGGAACTTTAATTATCTTGTAGCTGTCACCATTTTGTACCAGAGCTTCTTTTCCTTGAATGAATCCTGTTGGTAATCCGAATTTGGTTTCTTTGTCTGTTGCATCTAAGAAAATGATTCCGTTTTCATTTTCATAGGAGGCAATCATGTGATCGTCTACTGCTGGTGTAGCAATATCGTTGTAACTATAGGGGATTCTACGGGTACCAATCCAGCAAAGATTCACATTAGGCACACCTGCATATTTTGCCATTTCGGTGATAATACTTGACATGTCTTTACAATCTCCAAATTTTCGTTCGTTGACTAATTTGGCTTCTCTAGGAATGAAACCTTCATAACCGTTTTCAAAAGCTACATATTTGATATTGTCTTTTACCCAATAAAAAATGGCTTTTATTTTTTCGTCATTTGATTTTAAATTTCCAACGAGTTGAATCGTTTTTTCTTTCAATTCCGGATCTTCAGAGGTGTTTAGATTTTTTACAAAACTTTTGTAATAATCAAAAAGTTGGTCTACATTACCCAACACTGTTTTTGTATTTTGGTTTACTTTATAATTTTTAACATAAACAATTATATGAGGTGCAATGTACAGAAACCCGGGATTATTGGATTCAAACTTAAGGGGATTAACCTCATTTAGTGTCCAATTGTAACTTATTTTTCCCTTTTTTTCAGATTTGGTGAATACAATTTGATTGTTGGGGTCATTGAAAATTTTATAGCCAATTTCTATGTTTTTATCTGCAGTTATTTCTAATGTAGATTTTTCCATTGGAACTGAATTGGCAAAAATATATTTGTGTAACAAAAAGGGGTCAAGAAATTCCGACTGATAAGAATATACTTTTTTGGCACCCACTTCCAGATTAGAAAAAGTTAATTTTTTTTCTTTAACATCGCTGTAAAAAATGCTGGTTTGTCTCGCATTTTTATCAGTCGCTTGTTGGATAGGTATTTTTTTTTCTTTGCCTTTAGATTGAACAATTGTAAAAGCATCGAATTTTTTGAGTGGAACCAATTCGGAAAAGGTAAACGATTCCGAATTGTTATGAATTCCTACATCTGATAAAATTATGGATTCAAAATAATTGTCTTGAATGACTTGAAGTTTATCCTTGATTATAGAAAAGTCATAGGATTGATATTCTTTAAGAATCAACTCATTGTGTCCGGGATATTTATTTTGAAAAGTGGTTAAAGGCTGTGCTAGAGCCTTTACGTTTACTATTCCAAAAGCTAAAATCAGTAGGTAATTAATTTTGTTCAACCAAGTCATCTGAATCGTATTTTTTTGTTTTCTTTAAAACCCCATTTTGATATATTTTAAATTCGCCGTGAAGCTCATCAAAATTGTAAGAAGCCATAATAAGTGGTTTTGCATCTTCGGTGTAGTACTCTTGAATTCCTTGATAATCACCATAGTTTAATCGTTCTTTTTTGTACATATTTCCGTTTGCATAATACTCAATACGGTCACCGTGTAAAACTCCGTTTTTGAAACCTGAAATGTAACAAGGTTTTCCATCTTCGCTGTATATTTCCATATTATCTTCGTAGTGCTCTTTTACAAATTTTAAATAAAAAGCTTTTTTACCATTAGGATAATTTGATTTAATTTCGAATGTTCCGTTTGTTACACTTATGGGATCTCCAAGGGTTTTATTTGGAGTTAAAACTCGGTAATAAATTACGCTACCCAGTTGGTATCCCACAGCAGCTACTGCTTCGCCTTTGTGGTTGTAGAAAATTTGTTCTTTATCTTTCGTATCATCAAGTGATAAGTATTCGTATAATTTTTGTTTGCTTTGGTAATAACGTACTATAGGGCCAAATTCTTTACCAAATTTCAATACGCGAGTTAATCTCAAATTTCCGGCTAAGTCATAACTGTTTTCAGTACCGTGTATTTTACCGCTGTAGTAATTGGATTCGAAAGCTAATTTTTCACTTGGATGGTAAGACTTGTAAGGGCCGTTGTATTCGCCATTTTCATAATTGGCATCTGCAATTAGGGAGCCGTGTTTGTGTTTTGTAGTTGCGTTAGAGTGGTTGATTCCGTTTAAATAT
>JANJWE010000079.1 GCA_024709705.1 Flavobacterium sp.
GTATTTTTCAACTCGATGGAATTGAAACGTATAAACCACATATTGCTATAATAACAAACATTAGTCCGGATCATTTAGACAGGTATGATTACAAGTTTGAAAATTATATCAATGCCAAGTTTAGAATTACCATGAATCAAACGGAAGAAGATTTTTTGATCTATGATGCAGATGATGAAACGATTCAACAATGGATAAAATACAATACAATTAAAGCAACGAAAATTCCATTTTCATTGCAAGAAAAAAACAAAAACGGGGGCTTTATTAACAACAATATTATGGAAATGTACATCAACGAAGAAGAATTTACAATGGAAACCAAATCAATAGCTTTGGAAGGAAAACACAATCTAAAAAACGCTATGGCAGCTACTTCTGTAGCTATGTTAATGCGTATTAGAAAACAAACTATTAGAGAAAGTTTGTCCAATTTTCAAGGGGTTGAACATCGATTGGAAAAAGTTCTTAAAATTCAAAATGTTCAATACATTAACGATAGTAAAGCAACCAATGTAAATGCGACGTTTTTTGCTTTAGATAGTATGAATGCCCCAACGGTTTGGATTGTAGGTGGTGTTGACAAAGGAAACGATTATTCTGAATTGATGACTTTGGTACGCGAAAAAGTGAAAGCCATCATTTGTTTAGGGGTAGATAACAAGAAAATAATTGATGCTTTTGGTAATGTTGTAGATGTCATGGTTGAAGTAACTTCTATGAGTGATGCGGTTAGAACAGCTCAACATATTGCAGAAAAAGGTGATACCGTATTGTTATCTCCGGCTTGTGCAAGCTTCGATTTATTTGAAAACTACGAAGATAGAGGCAGACAATTTAAACAAGCTGTTCGAAATTTATAATAAATAATTATGCTCGCACTAATAAAAAGATTAAGAGGAGACAAGGTCATTTGGGCACTAGTAGCTCTATTGGCTCTGTTTTCTTTTATGCCGGTATTTAGTGCCAGTAGTAATTTGGCATATGCCGGAGCAGGTACGGGAAATACAGTTAGTTATTTAGTAAAGCACTTAGTTCATGTTTTGTTAGGTTTTGCAATTATCTATCAAATTCATAAGGTTCCGTATCATTATTACAGAAGTATTTCTCGTTTTTTATTGCCGTTTTTGTGGATACTGTTAGCCTATACATTATTCAAAGGTACGGTTATTGCAGGAGCCAATGCAAGCCGGTGGATTCAATTGCCTTTTATTGGAATCTCTTTCCAACCCTCAACCTTGGCATTTATTGTTTTAATGGTTTTTGTGGCAAGATATCTATCTAAAACACGTGAAGAAAAAATTACTTTTAAATCGTCTTTTATCGATTTGTGGATACCGGTAGGAATTACTTTATTGTTTATTCTTCCGGCAAATTTCTCTACCGCTGCCTTAATATTTGCCATGATTTTAATGTTGGTTTTTGTTGGAAAATATCCCTTAAAATACATATTAGGCATTTTGGGTATTGGTTTACTCATGCTTACATTTTTTATTTTGGTTGCCAAAGCATTCCCAAATCCATTAACCAGTCGTGTGGATACTTGGGAAGCTAGGATAGAACGATTTATGAATGATGAAAATCAAGATCCCGATGAGGTATATCAAATAGAAAGGGCTAAAACGGCCATTGCTTCGGGTGGTATTTATGGCTTAGGACCCGGAAAAAGTGTGCAAAAAAACTTTTTACCCCAATCGTCTTCAGATTTTATTTATGCAATCATAGTTGAAGAATTTGGCCTTTTTGGTGGCTTGAGTATTTTAGGAATCTATTTATTGCTTTTTTTCAGATTTGTAATTGCCGCTCACAAAGCCAATACTTTGTTTGGAAAATTAGTTGTGGTTGGGTTGGGATTTCCAATCGTTTTTCAAGCGTTTATCAATATGGGAGTAGCTGTAGAGCTTTTACCAACAACCGGTCAGACTCTCCCACTCATAAGTAGTGGAGGAAGTTCAATTTGGGTGACTTGTTTAGCTATTGGCATCATTATTAATGTTACCAAAAAAGAGGAAGAAATTGCTCAAGAAAATGCCGAAAAATTAAAAAGAGATGAAGCACTGCAAAAGTTGATTGACAAACAATTGGAAGAAGATAGTCTTGAGTTAAATGAAAACTCTGAAGAGGCTAATCCCATGCAAGCCGTGCTCAATAAAAAATAAGTATACCATGCAAAAATTAAAATTCATCATTAGTGGCGGAGGAACCGGAGGACATATTTATCCGGCAATAGCTATTGCAGATGAGTTAAAAGTTCAGTTTCCGGATTGTGAAATCCTTTTTGTTGGAGCAAAAGATAAAATGGAAATGAAAAAAGTTCCTCAAGCCGGATATCAAATCAAAGTTTTGTGGATTTCAGGATTGCAACGAAAGTTAACATTGTCTAATCTTTTGTTTCCGGTCAAATTGATTTTTAGTATGGTCAAATCGTATTTTATTTTGAAAAGTTTTAAGCCAAATGTAGTAATAGGCACCGGAGGATTTGCATCTGGAGCTGTAGTTAAAACCGCTTCTTGGATAGGGTTACCAACTTTAATTCAAGAACAAAATTCTTACCCTGGAATTACAAATAAATGGCTTTCTAAAACGGTAGATACTATTTGTGTTGCCTATGAGAATTTGAATTCTTTTTTTCCGGAAAATAAAATAAAGTTCACTGGGAATCCGGTTAGACAAGATTTGTTAAGTCTAACCGATAAAAAAATTGATGCCTTAGCCTATTTTGCCTTAGATGCTACTCAAAAAACACTTTTGGTCTTGGGGGGAAGCCTAGGCTCAAAAAAAATTAATGAATTGATTGCCGAAAAAATAGATTTATTCATACAACAACGGTATCAAATAATTTGGCAAACCGGCTCATTATACTTTGAACAATACAGTCATTTCAATCAAAAAGGGAATGTAAAAGTGGTATCTTTTATTGACCGAATGGATTATGTATATGCAGCAGCGGATGTCATTATATCCCGATCGGGTGCTTCATCGGTATCCGAACTTTGTATAGTAGGGAAACCGGTAATTTTTATACCTTCTCCTAATGTAGCAGAAGATCATCAAACCCAAAATGCAAAGGCTATTGCCAATAAAAACGGTGCTATTTTAATAAAAGAATCTGAGTTAGAAAACAGATTTGATTCGGTATTTCTGGATTTGATTGCCAATCCGAAGGAACAAATACGTTTAGGAACAAACATTCATGAGATGGCCAGACCCGAAGCAACTAAAGATATTGTAAAAGAAATTGTCCAATTGATTAGCAAAAAATAAAATGAACTTGAATCAAGTACATAATGTGTATTTTATAGGTATTGGAGGTATTGGAATGAGTGCCTTGGCTCGCTATTTTTATCTTTTGGGAAAAGAGGTGTGCGGTTATGATAAAACTCAAACCGAACTTACAGACGATCTTCAATCCATGGGTATGCAGGTACATTACGAGGATTCAATTCAACATATTCCTGCAGATTTCAACCCGGAAAATACGGTAGTTATTGTTACCCCTGCAGTGCCTACTTCGCATTCAGAATGGAATTTTTTTAAAACGAATGAATTTACCATTTTAAAAAGAGCAGAAGCCTTGGGTTTAATTACCCAAGATACCTTCTGCTTTGCAGTTGCCGGAACACACGGAAAAACAACAACATCAAGTATTTTGGGTCATATATTGGTTCAATCCGGAGTGGATGTTACCGCTTTTTTAGGAGGAATAGTTGAGAATTACAATTCCAATTTGATAGGAAAAGGAAAATCAGTTTCTGTTGTTGAAGCCGATGAGTTTGATCGTTCTTTTTTGAAGTTACATCCCAATATGGCTTGCATAACGTCAATGGATGCCGATCATTTAGATATTTATGGAAATTCGCAAAGTATTGAAAATGCATTTGAGGAATTCTCCAGGAAAGTTGAAAATCCTAACCAACTTTTTATTCCAAAGGGCCTTCCTCTGAATGGATTAAAAATTGCCATAAATGAACCAACCGATTTTAGTGCATTTAATATCAGAATTGAAAAGAGCACCTATGTTTTTGATGTACAAACGCCCGATGAAATAATATATGATATTCGTTTTAAATTGCCTGGTAAACATAATTTAATGAATGCACTCATGGCTTTGGCTATGGCTAAAAACTACGGTACCCCAACCGAACATATAGTCAAAGCTTTGGGTTCATTTAACGGAATTAAAAGACGGTTTTCCTATCAAATTCAAACCGAAGGTTTGGTATATATTGACGATTATGCACATCATCCAACTGAGATAAATGCAGTATATCAAGCGGTTCGAGAGCTTTACCCCAATCAAAAAACAGTGGCAATTTTTCAACCTCATTTGTTTAGTAGAACCCAAGATTTTGCAGATGATTTTGCAGCAAGTTTAGCTCAATTTGACGAAGTGATTTTGCTGGAGATTTATCCGGCAAGAGAATTACCAATAGAAGGTGTAACTTCAAGTTGGCTTCTTTCAAAAATTAACAATCAAAATAAAAAATTAGTTTCAAAAAATCAATTATTTATCGAGTTGCAAGATGCAAATGCTACCGTCTATGTTACAATTGGAGCCGGAGATATTGGTGAAATGGTAGGGGCTATAAAAAATAAGTTGTATGAAAAAATTTCTTAACTGGACCAATTTGAGATTGATGTTGATGATCCTCATTTTAGGGGGTTTGCTTTCATTTACAACGCATAGAAATAATAACCGAAAATTGCTTCAATCAACAGTCGAATTTTTAAATGAGGAGCCTCTTTTTGTGACACATGAAACGGTTAATAAATTGTTAATAGAAAATAAAAAACATGCTTCCAGTATACAGAAAGTTGCTTTAGATTTGAATAATTTGGAAAGAACTATCAACAAGCATCAGATGATTGAAAATGCAGAGGTATATGTTACTGTTGATGGTCATCTAAAGGCTGTGGTGAAACAAAAAACACCGGTTGCAAGGCTTTTCGAAGGAAGAGATTCTTATTACATTGATTCTAAAGGAACTAAGATGCCGCTTTCAGATAATTATTCGGCCAGAGTTCCCTTGGTTTTAGGGTCAGTAGAAGGTGAAAATAGAGAAAATTTCATAACGTTATTTCGATTGATTCACCAAGATGATTTTTTAAAAAAGAATATTATTGGAATAGAAATTCTACCCAATGGTAGCGTAAAAATGAAGAATCGGAATTTCGATTTTGTTATTGATTTTGGAAAACCGGTAAGCGTAGAAAAAAAATTAAACAATTATAAAGCCTTTTTTCAAAAAGCAGTTCAAGATAGCCTTTTGGAAAAATATAAAATAATAAATCTCAAGTTCACTCAACAAGTGGTTTGCACAAAATAGTTTGATTATGAAAAACGATAACATTGCTGTAGGTTTAGATATTGGTACCACCAAGATTGTGGCCATGATTGGTCGTAAAAATGAGTACGGGAAATTGGAAATTCTCGGAGTTGGCAAATCTAAAAGTTTAGGAGTACATCGCGGTGTGGTAAACAACATTACCCAAACCATTCAATCTATTCAAGCCGCTATTACTGAGGCCGAAAATAACTCCGGTTACATGATAAAAGATGTCGTAGTTGGGATTGCCGGACAACATATTAGAAGTATTCAGCATAGTGATTATATCAGTAGAAGTAACCCTGATGAAGTTATTTGCGATAAAGATATTGAGCAACTAATCAATCAAGTGCACAAATTGGCCATGTTGCCCGGTGAAGAAATTATTCATGTTCTGCCACAGGAATTCAAAATAGATGGACAATCTGAGATTAAAGAACCTATCGGAATGTATGGTGGTAGATTGGAAAGTAGTTTTCATGTGGTTGTAGGTCATGCCGCATCTATTCGAAATGTGGGAAGATGCATACAAAGTGCCGGAATAGAATTGTCTGGACTGACATTGGAACCGTTAGCCTCTTCAGATGCCGTATTGAGTCAAGAAGAAAAAGAAGCCGGAGTTGCATTAATTGATATTGGGGGAGGAACCACTGATTTGGCCATTTTTAAAGATGGCATAATTCGACATACAGCTGTTATACCATTTGGTGGAAATGTAATTACTGACGATATAAAAGAAGGCTGTTCTATAATTGAAAAGCAAGCCGAGTTGTTAAAAGTAAAATTTGGATCTGCTTGGCCCGGAGAAAATAAAGACAACGAAATTGTTTCAATTCCCGGATTGAGAGGAAGAGAGCCTAAAGAGATTTCGTTAAAAAATTTATCCAAAATTATCAATGCCAGAGTAGTAGAAATTATTGAGCAAGTTTTTGACGAAATTAAATCTTATGGTCATGAAGACCCTAAAAAGAAGCTTATTGCAGGAATTGTATTAACCGGGGGTGGTGCTCAACTCAAGCACATTAAGCAACTTGTTGAATATATAACCGGAATGGATACGCGTATAGGTTATCCCAATGAACATTTAGCCGGAAATTCTGATGAAGAAATGTCAAGCCCATTGTATGCTACTGCAGTAGGATTGATGATGAATAGCATAAATAACAATACCAAAAGTGCCATTTTAATGTCAGAAATGGAACAAACGGTATCATATGAAGTAAAACTAGAGGAACCCAAATCTAATCCTGAAGTTATTGCTCAAATAGAAAAAGAAGTCAAAGTGGAAGAAAGTACGGAAAAGCAAATCAAACGCTCTTTCTTTGACAAATATGTAGAAAAAATAAAAGAATTTTTAGACAATGCAGAGTAATCTCCAGTGTCATTAAATAATAGAATCAGCAAAACCAAGAATTATGATAAGCAACTCAGAATTTGGAAGCATTTCATTTGATTTACCCAAAAATCAATCAAATGTAATTAAAGTAATTGGCGTAGGTGGTGGCGGTAGCAATGCCATAAACCACATGTTTAAACAAGGTATTAAAGGTGTAGATTTTGTAGTGTGTAACACCGATTCTCAAGCATTGCAAAATAGCCCGGTTCCTAATAAAATTCAATTGGGTGTCAGCCTAACTGAGGGATTAGGAGCAGGAGCCAATCCGGAAGTTGGTCAACAATCTGCCATTGAAAGTGTAGATGACATAGCCAAAATGTTGGATAGCAATACCAAAATGGTTTTTATTACCGCAGGTATGGGTGGAGGTACCGGTACAGGTGCTGCTCCGGTTATTGCACAAATGGCTAAAGAAAAAGAAATTTTAACCGTTGGAATTGTTACAATACCTTTTCAGTTTGAAGGTAAAGTACGTTCAGAACAAGCCATGAATGGGGTGGAACGTTTGAGAAAACAAGTTGACTCGTTGATTGTAATTAACAATAACAAACTTAGAGAGGTTTATGGAAATTTGGGTTTCAAAGCCGGTTTCTCTAAAGCAGATGAAGTATTGGCCACTGCCTCAAGAGGTATTGCCGAAGTAATTACGCATCACTATACTCAAAATATCGACTTAAAAGATGCCAAAACTGTACTTTCCAATAGTGGAACTGCTATAATGGGGTCGGCCACAGCTTCTGGTGATACCAGAGCCAAAGAGGCTATTGTTGCGGCTTTAGATTCTCCACTTCTTAATGATAATAAAATTACAGGTGCCAAAAACGTATTGTTGCTTATCGTTTCTGGATCTACCGAAATTACTATTGATGAAATTGGTGAAATTAATGATCACATTCAAGCCGAAGCCGGTTATAATGCCAATATTATCATGGGGGTTGGTGAAGATGAAGCTTTAGGCGATTCTATTGCTGTTACTATTATTGCGACAGGTTTTAATGTTGAACAACAAAAAGGTATTGTAAATGCAGAACCGCAACGCATTATTCACTCTTTGGAGGAAAATCAAACCAATACGATTGATTTAACCCCAAAAGCTTTCACACCACAAGATAATAAAGCTAGTTCAGACGACTTGGGAAACGAACCCACAACTAAAGTTGTTTTTGAACTCTTAGACGACTTGGAAGTTATTGAAGCTAAAGTGGTTTCTGATTTGATTCCGACAACAGAAAATATTAAGAATATTGAAGTAGTTTTCGAACTTGTAGATCCTAAAGCAGAACACACTCTTTTGGCAACTACACCGGAGATAAGAGAAATCTTGGTTAAAGATCCGGAGTTTGTTATTGTTGAAAAAGAACAAGTGGCTTTGTCCTTTGATTTACCCGTTGAAAATACTAAAACCTACGCTAATGAGCAACCCATCCTTTTTGACCTAAATCCTACACAAACCAACGAAATCAAAGTGAATGACCCAATGCAAGTTATTCCTATGACAGAAGTAAACGAAACCGGGGTTGTTCGTTATTCTTTAGAAGAATACATGGAGATTGAAAACGAGCTTTTGCAATCAAAACCCATAGAGAATAAAGTAGAAGAACCTGTTAATGAGGAATTAAATATTACGATTAAAAAAATTGAAGAAACACCCAAGTTTGGTAATTCTTATGATGAAATTAATCCTATAGAAATGACCATCGAAGAAACCCTTCGTCTACGGGCTGATGACAGAAGAAAGAGACTAAAAGAATTTAATTACAAGTTTCACAACAATTCTTCTAAATTGGATGAAATGGAAAAAGTACCTGCTTACAAGAGATTAGGTGTAGATTTGCCAACCAATACAACTTCGAGCAATCAATCCAGAATGTCGTTGGGGATTGATAGCAATGATGATAATCAGTTGCGAACTAACAATTCTTTTTTACATGATAATGTAGATTAAATCCAATATCAACCCATGAATAACCCGATGATTGCTTCAATTATCGGGTTATTTTTTTTAATTTCGCACTCAAAACAAACACGATGAGTTTACAAGTTCAAATTAACGACGAAATAAAAAATGCGATGAGAGCCAAAGACACTTTGGCGTTAGAAGCATTACGAGCAGTTAAATCGGCAATTTTATTAGCTCTCACAGAAGGTGGAGCTAAAGAAGAATTGGCTCAAGAAGATGAAATCAAATTACTGCAACGTTTAGTTAAACAAAGAAAAGATAGTGCTGCAATTTATATCCAACAAGGGAGACAAGATTTAGCCGACCCTGAAATTCAGCAAGCCGCTGTTATTGAGAAATTCTTGCCTAAACAATTCTCTGAATCTGAAATCGAAACAATTATCAATCAGTTAATTAAAGATCATGGTTTTGCAGGAATGGCAAGTATGGGACAATTAATGGGATTAGCTTCCAAACAATTGGCCGGAAGTGCCGATGGGAAAACCATATCAACTATTGTAAAAAAGCTTTTGGCTTAATAAAAAAAATTGTAGATTCGCAATCTCAAAATAATGGCCTCGTAGTTCAACTGAATAGAATATCAGATTTCGGCTCTGAGGGTTACAGGTTTGAATCCTGTCGAGGTCACGAATAAAACCAATAGGATACAAAATTTCCAAGCTTGCTTGAGAATTTTGT
>JANJWE010000136.1 GCA_024709705.1 Flavobacterium sp.
TTTAACGAACGAGATAAAAACTTACGGTCGATTTCTAATAATTCTGATTTTTCACGAATTAATTTCAGCATTTCATTGGCCGGCATTTCTTCTTTTCCATTCGCTTTTCGGTGCTCATTGATTGCGGTTTTCATAAAATTCGTTACCGAAACCCCCGGAATTTCTACCGGATATTGAAAAGATAAGAAAACACCTTTATGAGCTCGTTCTTCTGGAGCTAATTCAGAGATATCTTCCCCATCCAACAGAATTTCACCTTCAGAAACTTCGTAGTTTTCATTTCCGGCAATAATAGAAGAAAGAGTTGATTTCCCGGCACCGTTTGGCCCCATAATCGCATGCACTTCTCCTGCTTTTATTTCAAGGTTGATACCTTTTAATATTTCTTTGTCTTCAACACTTGCGTGTAAATTTTTTATGCTTAACATTTTTGTTTTTTTTAAACCATTAAGAAATTAAGATTCATTAAGTTTGTTATCCAACAGAGCCTTCTAGCGAAATCTCCAACAACTTTTGAGCTTCCACCGCAAATTCCATAGGTAATTTATTCAATACTTCCTTGCTGAAACCGTTTACAATTAATGCAATGGCTTTTTCGGTTGGAATACCACGTTGGTTGCAATAAAACACTTGGTCTTCTCCAATTTTGGAAGTGGTAGCTTCGTGTTCGATTTTGGCGGATGTATTTTTACTTTCGATGTATGGAAAAGTATGAGCACCACAATTATTCCCCATTAAAAGTGAATCACACTGCGAAAAATTTCGGGCATTATCGGCTCTTGACGAGATTTGAACCAAACCTCGGTAACTGTTTTGTGATTTTCCGGCCGAAATTCCTTTGGAAATAATGGTTGATTTAGTGTTTTTGCCCAAATGAATCATCTTGGTTCCAGTATCGGCTTGTTGGAAATTATTCGTCACGGCAATGGAGTAAAACTCTCCAATCGAATTATCGCCTTTCAAGACACACGATGGATATTTCCAGGTAACGGCAGAGCCGGTTTCTACTTGTGTCCATGAGATTTTGGCATTTTTCTCACACAACCCTCGTTTGGTCACAAAGTTATAAACCCCACCTTTTCCTTCTTTGTTTCCGGGAAACCAATTTTGAACGGTAGAATATTTTATTTCGGCATCGTCCAAAGCAATCAATTCTACCACAGCGGCATGCAATTGATTTTCATCACGACTGGGAGCCGTACAGCCTTCTAAATAGGAGACATAACTGCCTTCATCGGCTATAACTAAGGTACGTTCAAACTGACCGGTACCCGCTTGATTGATACGAAAATACGTTGATAATTCCATCGGACAACGCACGCCTTTTGGAATGTAACAAAAACTTCCGTCTGAAAAAACAGCAGAATTCAATGCTGCATAAAAAGTGTCTTTGGGCGGCACAACGCTACCGATGTATTTTTGAACCAACTCCGGATGTTCTTTGATGGCTTCGGAAATACTCATGAAAATAATGCCTTTCTCAGCCAATGTTTTTTTGAAAGTAGTGGCTACCGAAACGGAATCCACCACAATATCAATAGCCACGTTGTTCATTTTTTTCTGTTCATCAATAGAGATTCCCAACTTTTTATACATAGCTAATAATTCCGGATCTACATCATCTAATGTTTTATTGGGATCCGCTTTTTTAGGTGCCGAATAATAGGAAATAGCCTGAAAATCAGGTTTCTCATAGTGCACGTTAGCCCATTCCGGTTCGGTCATTTCTTGCCAAGCCCGAAAGGCTTCTAAACGCCAATTAGTCATCCATTCGGGTTCTCCTTTTTTCTGAGAAATCGCACGGACAATGTCTTCATTTAAACCCACCGGAAACGTTTCCGAATCTAATTCGGTGTAAAAACCGTATTCGTATTCTTTGGTTTCCAGTTCAACTTTTAAATCGTCTTCTGTATATTTTGCCATTGTAGTCTAATTAAAGTGAGAATGATTCTCCACACCCACATGTTCTATTCGCATTCGGATTGTTGAAAACAAATCCTTTTCCGTTAAGTCCTCCTGAAAATTCTAAAATTGTTCCGGCTAAATAGAGAAAACTCTTCTTTTCAACCGCTACTTTTATATCGTTATCTTCGAATACTTTGTCGTTTTCTCCGATTTCTTTGTCAAATTTTAAATCATAAGACAAACCGGAACATCCACCGCTTTTTACGCCTACACGAACATAATCATGAGCTGCATCAAAGCCGTCCTCCGACATCAAGTCGATGATTTTTTTTCTGGCTGTATCTGAAACTTTTATCATGTGTTATTTTGATTTTGTCTAAATTAACTGCAAAGATACATCAAAATAATAATTTTAAAAGAGTTCGTAACATTATTATAACGTATGTTTTTATAGAAAATATTTATGAAACTTTCTTTAAAACAGGTATTTTTCCTAATTTGCAACACGTAAATAATCAAGCTAAACCTCATGAAATTATACCCCATTGAAGCCGGAAATTTTAAACTTGACGGCGGAGCCATGTTTGGCGTGGTGCCAAAAACCATTTGGAACCGAACCAATCCGGCAGACGAAAACAACCTCATCGACATTGCAGCTCGTTGTTTATTGATTGAAGACGGCAACCGATTAACCTTGATAGATACCGGAATGGGCAACAAACAATCGGATAAATTTTTTGGCTATTATTCCCTTTGGGGCGAACATTCATTAGATAAATCCTTGGCAAAATATGGTTTTCATCGGGATGATGTGACCGATGTTTTTATGACGCATTTGCATTTTGACCATTGCGGTGGGAGTGTCAATTGGAACAAAGACCGCACCGGTTATGAAGTGGCTTTTAAAAATGCAAAATTTTGGACGAATGAAAACCATTGGAAATGGGCTACCCAACCCAATGCTCGAGAAAAAGCGTCATTTTTGCATGAAAACATCATTCCGATGCAAGAAAGTGGTCAGTTGCATTTTATTAAAAGACCCAATGGTGATTTTGGCTTTTCGGAAGAACTGAATTTTGGCATTTTTTATGCCGATGGTCATACCGAAAAACAAATGCTGCCACACATTCAATACCAAGATAAAACCATCGTTTTTTGTGCCGATTTATTGGCTACAGCCGGACATATCCCCATTCCGTATGTTATGGGATATGATACCCGACCGCTTTTAACCTTAGATGAAAAAACGAAATTCATGAATGCCGCGGCCGAAAACAATTATTATCTCTTTTTAGAACATGATGCTCACAACGAAATCATCACGGTTGAAAAAACAGAAAAAGGCGTTCGTTTGAAAGACGTATTCCGTTGTGAAGATGTCTTAAGATAGTGTTAATGGTTAGGGGATAAATAAATTTCATTTTAAATTAGCTCCAAAAAACAAGATGAAACTCAAAAATAATTTGGTTCTGGGATTGAGTACTTTAGTCCTAATGGGATGTGCTTCGACTCAAAACACTTCAAAACAACTCTCTTTTCTTGGGGCTGAAAATGTTCTTTTGAAAAACGGTCCTGTTCGTGAATCTGAATTACTTCGGTGGAGCCATTTGGATTTGATTCGAGATACAATCCCCGGAATGAGTGTAGATAGGGCATACAACGAATTGCTGCAAAACAAAAAAAGCACCAAAGTAATTGTTGCCGTAATAGACAGTGGGACTGATATTGAGCACGCCGATTTAAAAGGAAAAATTTGGACCAATACCAAAGAAATACCGGATAACGGTATTGATGATGACAACAACGGATATGTTGACGATATCCACGGATGGAACTTTTTGGGTGATATCGTTCATGAAAATCTGGAAATGACCCGAATTGTAAAAAAGGGAGATGATGGTTCAGAAACTTATAAATTGGCCAAAGAAAAATTGGATGAAAAAATAGCAGAGGCTCAAGCCAACCAAGAACAACTTGCAGCCATAAAAGCGGCAGATCAAGCTATTTCTGAACATCTGAAAAAATCAGAATATACTCTTGAAGAGCTAAAATCAATACAAAGTTTTAGCAGTTCGTTAGGTAGAGCCAAGATGATAATGACCCAAATGCTTGCCAAATCTACTTTGACCGAATTTCGAAAAGAAATTCAAGATTTTGAAGAATACGTTTCCGATCAATTGAATTATCACCTCAACACCTCTTATGACGGCAGAGCCCTATTGGGTGATAATGCCGAAGATTTTTCAAGTAAATATTACGGAAACAATCAAGTGTGGGGACCGGATAAAAAACATGCCTTACACGGAACCCATGTTGCCGGAATTATTGCTCAATTGCGAGGCAATAACTTGGGAGGTGATGGTGTAGCAACAAACGTAGAAATTATGGCAATAAGAGCAGTGCCCAATGGTGATGAATATGATAAAGACATCGCTATGGCCATACGTTATGCGGTAGACAATGGTGCCAAAATCATCAATGGAAGCTTCGGAAAAGGATTTTCCCCACAAAAAGAATGGGTGCAAGACGCAATTAAATATGCCGCATCTAAAGATGTTCTTTTTGTGCATGCGGCCGGAAATGACTCCAATGATTTAAATCAAGTTGAAAGTTACCCAAATGATCGGGTGGGTGAAAATGAAATTGCAACAAATTTTATCAAAATTGGAGCTTTAAACTATGAATACGGCACTAAAATGGTGGCCGATTTTTCAAATTACGGAAAAAAAGATGTGGATGTTTTTGCTCCGGGTGTAAAAATTTATGCCACCATTCCCAACCAAGAATTCAAATACGAACAAGGAACGTCTATGGCTTCGCCCAATGCTGCCGGTGTAGCCGCTTTGATTCGTTCGTATTATCCCAAATTAAAAGCTTCACAAGTAAAACAAATTCTTATGGAAAGCGGCATAGCCCTTTCAAGATATGTAACGGTAGGTGGCGATAAAAGCCAAAAACTCCCTTTTTCAGATTTATCTGTTTCCGGGAAAATAGTGAACGCCTACAATGCTTTGTTGATGGCCGAAAAAATGTCGAAATAATTATGATAAAATCAATTCTGACCCTTGTTTGTTGTGGAGTATCCTTTAGTTTTTGGAGTCAAAACAACCCTAATCCCGGATATTGGCAACAACATGCCGATTACAAAATGGAATTAACTATGGATGTGAAAACCTTTCAATACAAAGGAACACAAACCTTAGAATATACCAACAACTCCCCAGATACACTCCATAAAGTGTTTTATCACTTGTACTTCAATGCATTTCAGCCGGGAAGCGAAATGGATATTCGCTTAAAATCGATCAAAGATCCAGACAAACGAATGGTAAAAAGCTTCAAAGTAGCGGATAAAGATGTGACTGAAAGTAGAATTTCTTCGTTAAAACCGGATCAAATTGGGTATTTGAAAATCGCCAATTTTAAACAAGACGGTCAAGTTGCTGCTACAAAAGTGGTAGGAACCATTTTGGAAGTTACGTTGGTAAAACCGATTCTTCCCAAATCAAAATCAACTTTTACCTTGGACTTTGACGGACAAGTACCGGAGCAAATTCGACGTTCAGGAAGAAACAGTTCCGAAGGTGTAGCTCTTTCGATGACGCAATGGTATCCGAAAATGTGTGAATTTGATTTTGAAGGCTGGCATGCCGACCCTTACATTGGAAGAGAATTTCACGGGGTTTGGGGCAATTTTGATGTGAAAATTACCATAGATAAAACCTACACGATTGGTGCATCGGGGTATTTGCAAAACAAAAACGAAATCGGTCACGGTTATCAAGACGAAGGCGTGGTGGTGAATCATCCGAAAAAGACTAAAACGTTGACTTGGCATTTTGTGGCACCCAAAGTGCATGATTTTGCTTGGGGTGCCGATAACAATTACATCCACGATAAAATTATGGGTGATAACGGAGTGGAACTTCATTTCTTCTATAAAAATGATAAAGAAATCATAGAGAATTGGAAAGCACTTCAACCTAAAACGGCAGAACTGTTGCGTTTTTTCAATACAAACATTGGTCCGTATCCGTACAAACAATATTCCGTGATACAAGGTGGCGATGGCGGAATGGAATATGCCATGTGTACGCTTATCACCGGAAAACGTTCGTTAGGCAGTCTGGTGGGTGTAACCGCTCATGAATTGGCTCACATTTGGTTTCAACACGTATTGGCCACCAATGAAAGCAAACACGAATGGATGGATGAAGGGTTTACCTCTTTCATATCGGATCTTGCCATGAATGAAGTAATGCCTCCTAAAAACAAAAAAGAGGACGACAATCCGTTTCAAAGTGCGTATAACAACTATTATTTTATGGTGAATACGGGGCGTGAACAACCCCAAAGTACGCATGCCGACCGTTATGATGAAAATCGAATTTATGGAATTTCATCCTACAGTAAAGGAACCGTTTTTCTAACGCAATTGGGCTACGTGATTGGAACCGAAAATATGATGAAAACTTTAAAACGGTATTATCACGATTTTCAATTCACGCATCCTACACCCAATGATTTTAAACGTACCGCAGAACGCGTTTCAGGAGCGGTTTTAGACTGGTATTTGGTGGATTGGACGCAAACCACAAACACGATTGATTACGGAATTAAAGAGGTTAAAGATGACGGTAGTTTTTTAGGTGGAGCTGCAAAAGTAACCTTAGAACGCATCGGAAGAATGCCTATGCCTTTGGATATTTTGGTAACCTATGAAGACGGAACAGTAGAAAGTTTTTACATTCCGAACCCGTTGATGCGTTGGGAAAAAGAAAACCCCTATCCGCAAATAAAACGAACGGTTTTGAACGGTTGGGATTGGGCGTATCCTACTTATGAATTCACGCTTTCGCAAGAAAAAGCAAAAATCAAATCGGTGGTGATAGACCCCAGTGGTTTAATGGCTGATGTGAATCAAGAGAATAATAGATATCCCATAGCAAAATAAAAAAAGTCCGGACGATGAGTTCGGACTTTTTTATAAGAGTTGAAACGCAAAAAAAACGCCCCAAAGAATTTAAAATTCTTAGAGGCGTACTAGAGTTTGAAAATAGTCCGTTTAGATTAAAAACCACAGGTTCTTCATTTTTAATTCCCTTTGCCTTTGCCTTTATCTCCTCCACGGGAATTCCCTTTGGCTTTGTTTTGTTTTACAACATACGCATTGCCATTGTTTCTGTACTTCACTTTATGCTGTTTGTGAAATTTGTAGGGAGCATTACCTCTGTAATCGGTTAAATATACAATGTTTGAACCTCTCAAATTGTAACTTCTGTATCGTGCCGGAAGAGCT
>JANJWE010000228.1 GCA_024709705.1 Flavobacterium sp.
GAATTATGAATTCAGTAGAAATGGCCCAATTGAAGCAATGATGGAAAATATCACCTTTTTACATCCGCAGTTTTTTTGGTTGTTTACCCTTTTACCGGTTGCAATCGCTTGGTATGTTTGGAAAAGAAATAAACAAACCGCTACGTTAAAAGTGAGTTCTTTGAAAGGTTTCAAAGTAAAAGGTTCCATTCTCTCCAAATTAAAGCCTATACTTTTTGTGATGAGAATGTTGGCTTTAAGTGCCATAATTGTTGCTTTAGCTCGCCCCAGAACGGTGGATGTAAGCAACAAAACCAAAACCACACGCGGAATTGATATTGTGATGGCTACAGACGTTTCGGGAAGTATGTTGGCCAAAGATTTAAAACCCAATCGATTAGAATCACTAAAAAAAGTAGCAGCCAATTTTGTGAACGATCGACCCAATGACCGTTTCGGAATTGTGGTGTATGCCGCCGAAAGTTACACCAAAACTCCCGTAACGAGTGACAAATCAATTGTGATTGATGCCATCAAAAGCATTAAGTATGATAACGTGTTGAAAGACGGAACCGGAATCGGAATGGGATTGGCAACTGCCGTAAATCGATTAAAAGACAGTAAAGCCAAAAGCAGAGTTGTTATTTTATTAACCGATGGGGTTAATAATGCCGGATTTATTGAACCGGAAACCGCTGCCGATATTGCCAGAGAATATGGTATAAAAGTATACACCATTGGAATTGGAACCAACGGAATGGCTGAATCACCCTATGCTTATGCTCCTAATGGGGGTTTTTTATACCGCATGATGCCCGTTGAAATTGACGAAGCCCTTATGAAAAGTATTGCCAAAAAAACAGACGGGAAATATTTTAGAGCCACAAGTAACAGTAAGTTAAAAGAAATTTATGACGAAATCAACCAGTTGGAAACCACCGAAATTGAAGAACAGAAATTCTACAATTACGATGAGAAGTTTCGTCCGTTGATTTGGATTGCCGGTTTATTATTGTTAATTGAAATAATTTTAAGACAAACCATTTTTAGAGGTTTTATATAAGATGTATTCACAAATAGACGAAAAAATATATTTGTACTTTTTAGCAGTTATCCCGCTGATAATCTTGCTTTTTCTTTTCAATTTATATTGGAAACGAAAAAAGCAACGCGAATTTGGCGATGTTGAATTGGTTAAAAAATTAAGTCCTGAAAAATCGGTTTTCAAATCGGTTTTAAAGGTTTCGGTTTTGTTGTTGGCTTTGACTAGTTTGATTATCGCTTTAGCCAACCCGAAAATTGGTACCAAAATGGAAACGGTAAAACGAGAAGGTATCGACATTGTTTTTGCAATCGACGTTTCCAAAAGTATGCTGGCCGAAGATGTTGCTCCCAGTCGATTGGACAAAACCAAACAGATTGTTTCGCAAATCATCAATCAATTGGGAAGCGACCGTATTGGAATGGTAGCCTATGCCGGAAGAGCTTTCCCTGTTTTGCCAATTACAACGGATTATGGCGTGGCAAAAATGTATTTGCAAGGCATGAATACCGATATGGTTTCTTCACAAGGAACTTCGTTGGAAGATGCCATCAAGTTATCGGCCAATTTTTTTGATAAAGGCAATGCAACCAATAAGTTAATCATTTTAGTTTCCGATGGCGAAGATCATTCCGAAGGCTATGAAGGAGCGATAGAAGAAGCGGTAAAAGTAAAAGCAAAGATTATTACGATTGGAGTTGGTACCGAAAAAGGAGGACCAATACCGTTAAAAAGAAATGGAGTTGTAGAAAGTTTTAAACGAGACCAAAATGATGAGGTAGTCGTGACAAAACTCAATCCCGAAATTCTGAAAGAAATTGGAAAAGGAACCAAAGGCGGTTATGTGTATGGCGGAAACACTAAAGAAGTTTTAGATTTTGTTAAAAATGCCTTTGATAATATTGAAAAAACTGAATTTGAAACCACACAAGTAGCCGATTTTCAATCGCAGTTTCAATGGTTTTTAGGAATAGCGTTTGTGCTTTTGTTTTTGGATATTTTCTTATTGGAAAGAAAAACAAAATGGATTAGTAAGTTGAACTTATTTAACGAAAAGGAATCATGAAAAAGCTAGCTGTTTTAATCGGTTTACTTTGTTCGGTTTTTCTGTCAGCTCAAGAAAAAGAGAAGCAGGAAAAGGATAAAATTTTACCTAAAGCAAATGAAGCGTTTGCTGAAAAAAAGTATGTAGATGCCGAAGCTCAATATCGCATTTCCAATTCCAAAGGACTTTCGGGTTCCAAACCGGCATATAACTTAGGAAATTCAATTTACAGGCAAAATCAGTTTAGCGAATCAAAATTTGCCTATGCCAAAGCTATTGAAAAAGCAACCACTAAAGAAGAAAAACACAAAGCATGGCACAATTTGGGCAACGTTTTTATGAAGGAAAAACAATACAGTAAAGCCGTTGAAGCCTACAAAAATGCCTTGCGAAATAATCCATCTGATGAGCAAACCCGGTACAATTATGCTTTAGCAAAAGAGTATTTGAAGAATAATCCGGAAGACCCGAATAAAGACAAAAAAGAAGATAAAGAAGACCCGAAAAAAAATCAAGATAAAGACCAAAATCAAAAGCCTCAAAACGACAAAGAAAAAGAGGATAAACAAGACAAACAAGATAGTGATTCAGGTCAAAAAGACGAAAATAAAGACGGAAAACCCAAACCACAACCTTCCGGAATATCAAAAGGGAGTTTGCAAAATTTATTAGAAGCGGTTAATAACGAAGAGAAAAAAATTCAAGAAAAGGTTAATGCTCAAAAAGTTAAAGCGAAGTCCTCTCCAAATGAAAAAGATTGGTAAAAAGAAGTGCATAAAATGAAAAGGTATATTTTAATATTTTTGATCAGTTTACAAGGGCTTTATGCCCAAGTTCAATTTGATGCCAAGGCAAGTAAAACGTCTTTGGGTTTAAACGAACGATTGCGAATTGATTTCACTATGAATGTCGATGGCGATAATTTTGTACCACCAACATTTGAAGGTTTTCGTTTATTAGCCGGTCCAAGTCAGCAAGTAAGTCAGTCTTGGGTAAACGGGAAAAGTTCATTCAACAAAACCTATTCGTATTACATATTACCCTTACAAAAAGGAAATTTGACCATTAAGCAAGCCTCAATTGAGTACAATGGTCAAGTCTACAAAACAACACCCATTACCGTGAAAGTTACCGATGCGGTTGAACAACCTCGCGACCCAAATGACAATTCTGTATCTATAAACGACGCATTGCATTTGGTTGCCGAAGTAAGTAAAACCAATCCCTATCTGAACGAACCCATTACGGTGGTTTACAAATTGTATTTTAGTCACAATATCGGAATCACCAATTGGAGGGAATTAGACAAACCCAAATACAATGACTTTTGGAGTCAAAATATAGACATTAAACAATTAGTAGCCGAAGAAGGAACCTATAATGGAGAACGTTTTCGCTATGTAGTGCTTCGTAAAACCGTTTTATATCCTCAAAAATCAGGGAAATTGGAAATTGAACCCCTTTCTTTGGATATAGATGTGGAATTGCCTACCAATCGTCGTAATATTTTTGGTCAAGTGATGTTAACAAAAGATCACAAACGCGTTTCTGCCGGAACAAAAATCATCAATGTAAAACCACTTCCGGAAAATGGAAAACCTTCTGATTTTTCGGGAGCTGTTGGTAAATTCGATTTCAAAGTAATCCCTTCTAAAACCACTTTAAAAAATGGAGAAAGCATGGATTTGGAAGTAAGTGTATCCGGAACGGGAAATTTAAAATTATTCAGTTTACCTAAATTAGTTGTTCCTACAGCTTTGGAAATGTATGATCCGGTTTATACCGAAAATGTGAATACGCCTTTAAGTGGAATGAACGGTAAAATTTCCGACAAATACACCATTATCCCTCAATTTAAAGGAAATTATACCATCAAACCGATGCAGTTTTCGTATTTCGATTTAGGAACATACAGCTATAAAACCATTACATCCAACGAAATTACCATTACTGTAATGGATGGTCCAACTTCGCCAAATGCCGGAAATACAAATCAAGATAATGCTTCGGTAGAGAAAAAAACAGTTTCAGCTCAAGATCAATTCAAGTTCATTCATTTGAAAACCAAATTATCGCAAATTAATAAAAAGGATTTCTTTGGTTCAACGACCTATTATGTTTTATTGGGAATTCCGTTTTTACTGATACCATTTATTATTTTGTTTAAGAAGAAAAAAGAAGCAATCGATGGTGATGTGATTGGTAATAAGTTGAAAATGAATAATAAATTGGCAAAGAAATATTTATCAGAAGCCAAAAAACAATTAGGAAACAAAGAGCCATTTTATGTGGCATTAGAAAAATCATTGCATAACTTTTTGAAAGCCAAATTGAAAATTGAAACCTCAGAAATGAGCAAAGAACGCATCAAAGAATTTTTAGCCAACAAAAAAGCCCAACCGGATACTATAGAAAAGTTTATTCAAATTACCGAAAATTGCGAGTTGGCACGTTATGCCCCTTTTTCTGATGTGGCTATGCAAAATGATTTTGATAAGGCAGCGGAAGTGATTTCTGAATTAGAAAAACAAATTTCATAACATCAAGACCATGAAAAACTGCATCTATATTTTTCTCTTGCTCACCCAAACCTTTTGGGCTCAGAGTGTTTTTGATAAAGGAAACGAACACTATCGAAAAGGCAATTATCAAGAAGCCATAAATGCTTACGAAAGTATAATTAAGGGAAAAAAAGAATCGTGTGATTTGTATTTTAATTTGGCCAACAGTTATTATAAACTCAACCAAATTGCTCCTGCGATTTATTACTATGAAAAAGCACTTTTGATAAGTCCAAACGATAAAGACATTCAAAACAACCTAAAATTCGCTAAAAATAGCACGATTGATGATATTAAAACGGTTGAAAAGGTAGGATTTGAAAGAGCCTTGCGAAATTTTACAGAGTTGGTGCATTATAACACTTGGGGTTATATTTCGGTTGCATTAGCCGTCTTGTTTTTATTGTTTTTTATAGGTTATTATTTTTCGCAAACAAGTTTAGTCAAACGTATTTTCTTCTTGGGTATGTTTGTAATTCCGTTTTTGATAATAGCAGCTATTGGAGCGGCAATTTTTGAAAAAAATCTATATGAAACCGAACGTCCGGCGATTGTTTTTGCTGAGGTAATTTCAGTTAAAAATGAACCTCGTGAAAACGCAACCGATGCTTTCATTCTTCATGAAGGAACCAAAGTTTTTGTTTTGGAAACCGTTGAAAATTGGAAAAAAATTCAACTTACCGATGAAACGGAAGGATGGATTTTGAGCGAAGCCATCAAGGAGTTGAAGTAGTTTCGTATTCTTTTTTCACATCATCAATCCAATTGGTAACCATGGGCATTATAAAAGCGGCAGTGTCTAAAATGGGTCGGTAAAAAATAGACTTGTCTTGTTTCTCTTTAGAAATCAATTGGTTGTCAAGATTTATTTTTTGAATTAAATTCAATACAATTCCAATTAACAAAGCGGTTTTTAGAACACTAAATATACCGCCACCTAATTTATTTGCCCAACCTAAAAAAGCAAAATCAGCAATTTTTGTAAAGATTTTGGCTAATAAATGAACGCCAATTACAACCAAAATTAAGGTCAGTACAAAAGCTGTAATTTGAATGGTTTGCGGATTCCAATTGACAAAATCTTCTAAAAAACCTTTCATCACATACGAAAATTTAATCGCCAAAAAAACACCTAAAATAAATGAAATGATGGAAGCAATTTCAACAAATAATCCGTTTTTAATGCCGTAATACAATCCAATAATCAATAAAATACCAATAGCAATATCCATTTATAAAAAATATAGTTCACTAAAGTACTAATTTCAGATAAATAGTATGCAACTTCTTATCTTTGCAAAAAATAAAAGAAGATTATAAAACGAATAAAAATACTTCTGTATTCCCACTTATGTCAAGAGATATACAATTAAAAGAACGTTGGGATAACGTTGTCACTATACTATCCAATCAATTTGCCGACGGTGATGAACTCGACCTTGATGCTATCATTTATCTTATTGGCGTACAAGAATTAGGTAAAGTAAAACAAACCTTTAAAAAAGACGAAAAAATCAATTTGATGCACATAGCCATTTGTCGTTTACTCGAACCTTATGGTTATTACGAATTCGATTTTTATGATAACGACGGTTGGCCACATTACAAAGTTAAAGAAGAACTTCCGCCTCTAAAAGCCGGTGAACAAACGGTTTTGATGAAGGAAGCCATTGTGCATTATTTTTTGGAGAATGAGTTAATTAAATAGTTTTTAGTTTTTGATAAAAACACCCATCTTCCAACTCCCAACTCCCAACTTTTTCCTAAATTTGCACCTTTACAGCACGAACGATGATAGATAAGATAAAAGAATACATTGGCGAAGCACAAGCTTTTCAAACGGATAATAAGGAAACTCTTGAACAATTCCGAATTAAATTTTTAGGAAGCAAAGGTTTGTTGAAAGAATTGTTTGCCGAATTTAAAAATGTTCCCAACGAGCAGAAAAAAGAATTCGGTCAGGTAATCAATACGTTGAAAAACACCGCAGAGGAAAAAGTAAAATCCATTCAGGAATTGCTGGAAAGCAAAGAAGAATCGGTAGGTGTTTTTGGGGATTTAACACGTCCGGGAGAACCCTTTCCGGTAGGTTCACGTCATCCTATTTCGTTGGTAAAAAACCAAATTATTGATATTTTTTCTACTATTGGATTCAATGTTTCCGAAGGTCCGGAAATTGAAGACGATTGGCATAATTTTACCGCGTTAAATCTTCCGGAATACCATCCGGCAAGAGATATGCAGGACACGTTTTTTATTCAGACGAATCCTGATGTGTTGTTGCGTACACACACTTCATCGGTTCAAGTGCGATACATGGAAAACAACAAACCGCCTATCAGAACCATTTCTCCGGGAAGAGTTTTCCGTAATGAAGCGGTTTCTTCCCGTTCACATTGTATTTTCCATCAAGTGGAAGGCTTGTATATTGACAAAGATGTTTCGTTTGCCGATTTAAAGCAAACACTTTTATATTTCACGAAAGAGATGTTCGGCAAGTCAAAAATTCGTTTACGGCCTTCGTATTTTCCTTTTACCGAACCGAGTGCTGAGGTGGACATATATTGGGGTTTAAAAACCGAAACCGATTACCGCATCACCAAAGGAACCGGTTGGTTGGAAATCATGGGTTGCGGAATGGTTGACCCTAATGTATTGAAAAACTGCGGCATCAATCCGGATGAATACAATGGTTTTGCCTTTGGTATGGGAATCGAACGTATTGCCATGCTTTTATACCAAATTGGCGATATCCGAATGTTTTATGAAAATGATGTTCGGTTTTTAGAACAATTTAAAACGAGTATATAATTTTAATATTAAACCTGTCAGGTTTAAAAGTCTTCATGAAATCCGACATTACCATCCCAAAAGTTGAAAACGTCTTTCTAGCCGCCATCCAAGAGTGGAACGATGACTTTATGGATAACGTTTGGAATGTGTATTTGATTAACGACAGCGACTTCAAACTAGACAGCGTCATGGTCGTATCCAAAGCTTTTGGAACAATAGACGGCGAAATGAAAAAAACATCGCTTTTGCGTCATGCTTTTATGGAAATTCCCTCTGTTTCGGCTGTAAAAATAGAAATGATTGAAGCCAGTGTTTTGGCCTTGAACAATGAATTCATGGTAACTTACTTCATTGGAAATACGTTATACGATAAAAAATTCACTTTTAGAACCAATACCATCAACGAACGAGCAACGGAAGAAGTACCGGTTTTGTTTAAGAATGGGGTGGTGGTGAAGTAAAAGAATATAGAACAAAGAGAAAAGAAAATAGACCAAAACTATAACTATCTTGTCTATTTTCTTTGTTCTTTAATCTATTTTCTAAAAAATTAATCCAATTTATCCGTTAATTTTTTAAACACACTTTTCGGGTCTTTATTTTCGTATAAAATTTGATATACGGCATCAATAATTGGGGTTTTAGCTCCGTAGTCTTGGTTGAGTTTATAAGCACTTTTTACAGCATAATACCCTTCGGCAACCATGCTCATTTCCATCATGGCACTTTTCACAGTGTAGCCTTTTCCAATCATATTTCCGAACATTCGGTTTCGAGAAAATACAGAATATCCGGTTACCAATAAATCGCCCAAATAGGCAGAGTTATTGATGTTTCGTTTCATTTTATGCACTTTTCGAATGAATTTTTTCATTTCGCGAATGGCATTACTCATCAACAAGGCTTGAAAATTATCACCATAACCTAAACCGTGAGCCATTCCGGCGGCAATGGCATAGATATTTTTGAGCATCGCTGCATATTCAGTTCCGATAATGTCGTCTGAAATTTTAGTTTTGATGTAATTGCTATTTAAATTTTGGGCTACAATTTTAGCTTTTGACGCATCAGCACACGCAATGGTTAAATAGGAAAGTCGTTCTAAAGCCACCTCTTCTGCGTGACACGGACCGGTAATTACCCCAATGTTTTCGTATGGAATGTTGTATTGTTTATGAAAATGTTCGCCTACAATTAAAAACGTTTCGGGAACGATTCCTTTGATGGCCGAAAAAATTATTTTATCGTTTAAGGATTCGGTTAATTTGGATAATTCAGCACTTAAAAAGGCTGAAGGAATGGCAAAAACAAGCACATCGGCATACTTTACCGCTTCATTTATATCTGTTGTTAAGTGTAATTTTTTAGTATCAAATTCAACGGAACTCAAGTAGTTAGGGTTGTGTTTCTCTGTTTTAATATGATCGATTGCGTTTTGATTTCGCATGTACCAACAGATTTGCGTTTGATTAACACAAAGCATTTTTGCTATGGCCGTAGCCCAGCTTCCGCCGCCAATTACAGCAAATTTTGGAGAATTGTTCATTTTATTGTTTAGTTTGTAAAGGTAAATTTAACCTAAATTTTTAAATTGATAGTTTAAAATTTCAATCAATTTGTTGGATGAAACCGTTTTGCCTACAGAAGGTTGATTTTCATTGAATTGTGGTGGAGTTAAATTTAATTCTAATGCTTTTTCAGTATAATATTTTTTTCGGGTGGGATGAAAGGGAGCTACAGCGTTTAAAACCGTATTCCACAATTTTTTTTCAATTATTTTTTGAATGATTTGGATACAATCTTGTTGATGAATTAAATTGATGGGAGCTTCCGGATTTTCAACATTATTTCTTGCCGCTAAAAATGTAATCGGATGACGGTCTTCACCAATTAATCCGCCAAATCGGAGAATTGTAGTTTGAAAATTTGAATTGTTTATAAGTAAATTTTCAACAACCAACAATTGTTTTCCGCTTTCTGTTTCTGGGTTTGGAATTGTTTCTTCAGTAACCATTTGATTTTCATCTGAATAAACTGAAGTAGAACTCACAAAAATCACTTTTTTAACGGATGATTTTTCGATAACCGGAATGAAATTTTCCATTTTCACAACAAAACTTTCATTGGAATTTCTTCTTAATCCGGGTGGAATAGTAATAATCAAAACCTCTGAATTATCTAAAAAAGTATCAATTTCAACCGAACCTTCATTCATTTGAAGCGAAATTAAATAGGGTGAAATGCCTTTACTTTTCAATATATCAAGTTTTGATTCATTTGAAGTTGAACCGTTTATAGCATAGCCCTTTTGGAGCAAATGTATCGCTAAAGGTAATCCCAACCAACCGCAACCTAAAATGCTAATTTGTTTCAAGACTGTCTTTTTGAGTGGTTATGGAATCTTTTGCAAGAATTGGAGTCTCTTGAATCGGCACCTCTAAGGTTTTCGATTTTTTTATTTTTTTCTTCACTACAATAGCATCATTTAACACAAAAGGCATAGGAATGTAAGCATCGGGTCGTTTTGGAATACTAAATTGCGTGTTTTCTAACAAATCAAACGATGAAACCATAACATCTAATTCCAAGTTGTCGTCCTTTTGAATTTGAAAACTCAAGGTCAACGGTTTATTGTTGATGGGATAATAATTCAAAAGGTTCGATTTTTTTCGTTTGAAAATGCTTCCTTTTTGGTTGATGTTTTTAACTCCATTGGCTTTTAAATGATGAATCTCAAGATTTTCGGGTGCAAATACATCAATACGATTTACATTTCGGTTGGCATCAATTTTTAAAGTAATAGCTCTTTGATTGCCCACCACAGTGTCTCTTAAAAATGTAAATAGGGGTTGGGCAATATTTTTTTTAGGAGCTTCAGCTGAATATCGGTAACCCGAATTGTATTTACTTGATAGTCCATGTTGATTAAGACTGTTTTCTAGAGTTGGATTTTCTCCTAAATAATTTTTAGTCCAGGGGTCTAAAACAGTATCGTAGGTGGTCCAAAATGCCTGATTACTATCTGCATTGTAAACATATAAAAGACTGTTTGGCTTGCCTTTTCCTTTTTCAAAATCACTTTCTATATGGGCTTTGATAAAAAATCCGATGCTAATAAAAAATAAAAAAGTACCCCAATAACTTTTTTTGGGATAATCTCCAAATATCGGGAGAAGGAGCGTAAAAGTAAATACAACCAAAATAGCACTGCCGGGTAACATTTTGAGTCCCAATCCTACAGGGAATAATTGTATAAAAGGAACAAAAAGAAACAAAGCAGGTATACTTAATGCGAGACTAAAAAACGCGTTTGATTTTTCTTTAAAAACAGAATAAGCTAATAAAAATATACTAAAGTAAAGCGGAATTATAAAAAAACAAGCTCCTTTTAAATACAAACAAAGAAAAAGATTTAGAATAAACCATAGAAATATTGGAGCTACAAAATGGCTGGGTAAGTTTTTACTTTTAGTAAATTTTGCATAAATCCAAAAACAAATAGCTAGAGCCAACATAACAAAAGCCATGCTATAGCTGTGACCATTGTAAGTAAAACCGTGAAGCATGTCTTGGTATTGAGGATAGATTGCAAGGATAAGTTTCCAACCTAAAAAGGAGGAGAGACCAACCACAACTAAAGCGAAAATCAAAGGGACAAAACCTTTAATTACTTCATTAAAATCGAGTACATGCTTACCCAATCCGAGAATTACAGTAGTTATAAAAAGTACAAATGCAATACTTAAGAGTGGAATATTCCATGAGAAAGGATAATGAAAAAAACCAATAGGCGTACTAAAGTAAACTTGTTCTTTATCGGTTTTGAGTTGGTTTAAATCTGCTGAGGCGTAGTACTTTAAAAGAGGCATTAAATAGGTAGATTGGTGTTCTACGGATTCTGGAGTTAGGTTTTCAAAATTATCTTGAACGGTATGATAATCAAAATGATCGTCAATAAAGGCAAAATTAAATCCGGGAATATCAGCTTTCTCTTGAAAAGCGGTTAAATCTGTATCATTTGGGAGCATTTTGTAAATGCTGTACATCAAGGAATTAGATACGGGGTATTTGGGATTGGCTTCACTAAAAGTTTTTATTAAGTTGGCATTTCCGCCATTGGTCTCGGCTAACATCATGGATGGTCCTGCTGTTCCACGTGCTTCAAAATTAATGACCAAGCCTACTTCTTTTGCCCAAGGATGTTCGGAGGCAAAAGCATAAGCACCGTTTAAACCCAATTCTTCTGCATCAGAAAAAACAATAATGATGTCGTTTTTTGGAGTTTTATTAGTGTGTAAATAAGCCCTTATTCCCTCCAAAATCACACCCAAACCATTGGCGTCGTCACTGGCACCATAGGATTTACTGTGAGGGGCACTGTCAAAGTGAGTGAGTAAAAGTAAGGCTTTAGATGAGTCATAACCTTCTATTTTGGCAATTACATTTTGTGTTTCCACAAGATTATTCCATTTGCTAAGAATAGTGCTTTTTTGGATTTGTGTTTCGAGTCCCAATTTTTGCAATTCATCATTGAGATATTTTAAAACAGTACTATGATAAGGAGACCCTATGTAATGAGGTTCTTTTGAGATTATTTCAATGTGTTTGAGTGCTCGTTGGGTTGAAAATTCAGAAAGAGCTACTTCGCCTTTAGAATAGTCAGAGGGCATCATTCGATAAAAAACAAAGGAAATAATTCCTAATAGCAGAATGGTAAGTATAACAGAGAGTTGGTTTTTTTTCATGGTTGTGTTGTAAAGTGGGTATAATTTAGTGGTCTTTTTTGACTAACATAAAAAAGTCGTTTTCCAAAGCCATATAGCCTTGATCATACAAAAAACGATAGGTGTTTCCAGTTTTGGTATGTAAAATGGATGTAAAAAACTCAAAATCGAAACCCTTACTCAAGAGTTTAGATTTGGTGGTTTTGCTTTTGCCTTCCTGATTTAACTCACACAAAATACGATAATTTTTCCGCAGCTTGTTGTTGATGTTTCGCATCAAATTGTTGCTGTCTTTGTTCATTTTGTTGTTGTAGGCATTTCTACAACCGTCGCTACAAAACTTTTTGTCTTCGCGACCGATGATTTTTTCACCACATTCTAAACAGTTTTTCATATCATCTTACTTCAGTTTCTTAATATTATACAAATCGTGTCTTCTATCCTTCAAAATTCGAACCGTTCCAAATTCATGTAAATGTTTCAGTAAATCCAAATCAACATCCACAATTAAGGTCATTTCAGTATTGGGGGTGGCTTCGGCTTTGATTCCATTACTGGGAAAAGCAAAATCAGATGGTGTAAAAACCGCCGATTGAGCATATTGGATATCCATGTTGTTTACTTTTGGTAAGTTGCCCACACAACCGGCAATGGCCACATAACATTCGTTTTCAATAGCTCGAGATTGAGCACAATGTTTCACGCGTGTGTAACCGTTTTGAGTATCAGTCAAAAACGGTACAAAGAGAATATTCATTCCTTCATCAGCCATAAGACGGGACAATTCCGGAAACTCCACATCATAACAAATCATGATACCAATTTTTCCGCAATCGGTATCAAAGGTTTTTATTTGCGAACCGCCTTTCATACCCCAATGCAATGATTCGTTGGGTGTGATGTGGATTTTGGTGTACATTTCGCTACTTCCATCACGTTTACATAAAAAACCAACATTGTACAAAACCCCATTTTCCAGATACGGCATACTTCCCGTAATGATGTTGATGTTATAGGAAATAGCATACTCTTGAAATTTTTTTCGGATGGGATCAGAATGTTTGGCTAGTTCACGAATCGCATCAGCTTCTGATAGATGGTTGTAATCGGCCATCAGGGGAGCGGTAAATAATTCCGGAAAAAGAGCAAAATCACTTCCATAACCGGAAACTACATCAATAAAAAATTCGGCTTGTTCAAAAAGTTGTTCTAAATTGTTTAGCGGACGCATTTGCCATTGAATCAATCCTAATCGTATCACACTTTTTTTGAGGTTGATTAAATTGGGATTTTCATCATAATAGATATTGTTCCATTCCATTAAAACCGCATATTCGTTGGAACTGGTGTCGCCAACCAAATAGTTTTTCATGATTTTTTTTACGTGAAAATCATTGCTGATTTGAAAAGATAAAACCGGATCATATAATTCTTTCTGTTTTACTTTTTCAATGTATTGTTTAGGCGTAAATTCTTCTTTGTAATCAATGTAATTCGGAATTCTTCCGGCAAATATGATAGATTTTAAATTCAATTGTTCGCACAATTCTTTTCGTGCATCATACAGCCTTCTGCC